>JAPUJU010000369.1 GCA_027296025.1 bacterium | reverse complement strand
TCGGCCGCATGCGCCTCGTTGATATAGACGATCCGAAACTCCGCGATGTCTTTGTACGTCTCGTAGAGCCGTTGCATTTCGCCCAACTGGGCGCGAAACGGGGGTCACGTGTAGCTGCCGAAAAAAAGCACCACGGGCTTTTCGCCCCGAAAACTCTCCAGGTCGGTCTCGTCGTCACCGTCCAGGGTAGAGAGTTTGAACGTCGGAGCGACATCGCCGACTTTGGGCGCATTGTCTTCGCGCATGCCGCGTCCGTATCCCTTCCTTTTCGCGGACTCGTCAGCCACCGACCACCCGGCCACAACGAGAAAGGAAATAGCAAAAAATACGCAGACTCCCGTCCTGGCCGACCGGCCGCATCGGGTCATTTCAAGAAAACAGCCTTGCGCGTGATCGTCTCTCTACCCGCTGTGAGCCTGTAAAAATACACGCCGCTCGAGACCGGCGCTCCGTTGTCGTCGCGACCGTTCCACTGTACGGAGTGCGTGCCGGCAGCGAAGGACTGGTCGAGCAGCGTCCTCACGGCCTTTCCGGAAACGTCGTACACGGTGAGCCGCACCCGCGCTTGCACGCCGACCGAGAAACGGATCACGGTCATCGGGTTGAACGGATTCGGTTGATTCTGCTCGAGCGACAGCACGGACGTCGCTTCCGCAGTCCGGTCACCGGAGGCCAGCGGGCCGGAGGATTTTTTCTTTTCGTTCAGCTCGAGGATGTAGAGACCGCTCTCGATGTCGCTCGCGAGAATCAAGCCGTCATGAACGTAGATCCCCCAGAAATTTCCCGGACCGGTTCCCATCGGGGGCAGGAACGAGGCGATTTCCTTCGGCTTCTTAGGCTTCGAAATGTCGAGCACATGAATGCCTTCGAAGTACCACGAGATGTACGCGCGCGGTCCCTCGATCACAATGTTGTGGATCGTCCGCGTTATCGAGTCGTCCATATTATTGAGCGTCCCGTCGGTGGCGTACGTGGCGATCTGTTTCGGTTTCTTTGGCTTCTTGGTGTCGTAGACTCGCAGAAATCCCCACGGCCCCGGCTCGAAATCTTCATCGGTCACGAACACGTATTTACCGTCTTTCGTGGGCACGGCCGCGTGAGTGTTGCCCTCGTTGCTTCCCAGCGCCGGGGGCTCTGTCCCGAGTCCGATAAACTTGGGTTTCGATGGTTTTGAGATATCCAGCAGAACGAGGCCGAGGTCCCAGTACGAAAGGTAAGCAATGGTGCCCTTCTCGTTCACCCACACATCGTGCAGGTTGACGAAGGGGCTCGAGCCACGGCAGACGGACGGGTCACACGTAGGCGGTACGGGTCCGAACGGAAACGGTGCTCCGAAAGTGAAGCCGCCGTCTTTTCCCGCGCCCCAGTCGGATATGATTTGGGGATTGCGCGGATCGGTGACCTCGACAAGGATGAAGTCGCCGATCGTGACGAAGGGAGGAAAAAACTGACTAAACACCTCCGCAAACGGAACGGCGAGCGCGACATACGCGCGTTTTCCTTTCTGGTAAAGAAAGAGGTTGTGCACCGGCGGGCCCGGAACGCGGCTGAGCTCGATCGCATTCAAGGGATCGGTGACGTCCCATATCTGTATGCCGTCCGCACCACCATTGCCACCCCGTCCGCTTTCGTTGGAAGTAATGAGCAAGTCGCCCTTGAAATGTTTCGTTTTGATCTTGGCGACCTTGATGTCGTTTGTGCCGGTAAAGGGCTCCGGCGCCGGCAGGTTGTTGACAAGCGTCGGATTCGTTGGATCGGAGATGTCGATCACCTGAACGCCGGCGGTGCCTCCTGTGAAATCGAAAAACGTCCCCACGTACGCGTAATCACCGTGGGCCCACACATCAGTCGAAAAGGTGTTATTCGCCGGCCGTCCCAAATCGGTGAAACCGATGAGCGAGAGGCCCTTACCCTTGCGTCCCCGTGGCGCCGCTTGCTGGAGGCCGTTCGCCATCGCCTTCACCCTCTGGGTGAGTTTTGGATGGAGATCGGGCGCGTCGGGATATCCGGCCATCACCGAGAACGCTGATAGCGCGAGGACGGATAAGGCAGTCAGACAAATTGCTGTGAGGTTGGAACGGTGTCCCTTGTGCATGGGAGGCCTCCACGGTGCTGAGGTTACGGACTACCGGATTGAGAAGTGGGATAGACTGTTCTGGGACTACGAGCGCCCCGTGCGCCAGGTTTCACGTTCTGACACTTAAATTGATCGAAAATCGAGGTTCAGTATACCACGGCAGGTCCAAAAAGTGGTGCAGGATTCAGCCTGGATAGAGGGTATACAACCCGCGACAATCCTGGGGCGGTTCAACAAGCTAGTTACAGGGCTGCTGGGCGCCAACGATTTGCTATGCCATGGTTTACTTTGTGGTATAGAATCAGCCGCTGCGCATCTGACACCAGGTACGCGGATTCGGCAACGATCTTAAGGAGGTCAACCGATGCAGTTCAATGCCCCCGACACCGCTTTCATGCTCGTGGCTACCGCTCTCGTGTTGATCATGACACCGGGTCTTGCCTTCTTCTATGGTGGCCTGGTCGGACGAAAGAACGTCGTCACAATAATGATGCAGAGCTTCGTCTCTCTGGGCATCACGACTGTGCTCTGGGTGACGGTCGGCTACTCGCTCTGCTTCGGAAGCGACATCGGCGGAGTCATTGGGAACCCATTCGATTTCTTTTTGTTGAGGGGCATTGGCGCCGGATCCATCTACGAGGGGTTGGGGATTCCCGTCTATTTGTTTGCCGCGTATCAGCTGATGTTCGCCATCATCACCCCCGCTTTGATTACCGTCGCCTTCGCCAACCGCATGACGTTCAAGGCCTAGTTCACGTTCCTGGTGGGT
>JAPUJU010000368.1 GCA_027296025.1 bacterium | reverse complement strand
AAGCACGTCGGCAATTGTCCGACCGAGGTGTCCCTCCACAGGAATCCCATTGAGATCGGCAAGCCAATTGTTTATACGAAGGTAGCGCAGTTCCTTGTCGAAATAACAAAGGCCGATTGGCGCGTTCCTCAAAAACCGGTCCAGATCACGCGATTCGGTCTCGGTATCACTCAGCCTCTCCCGCGTCTCCACAATCGGCGAGATATCGCGGATCACCGCGACGGTAGCCTTTTCGTTTTCGGTCGGACCGATGGCAACCTCGACTGGGAACTTCCGGCCGTCGCTTTTCAGCGCTACAAGCTCTCGACCTTTCCCCATGGGACGAGCGGCGGGCTCGGCGGAGTACTGCTCGGTGACCTGTACGTGCCGTTTCCGAAATTCCTCGGGGATCAGCGAGTCGATTTTGAGGCTCGTCAGTTCACCGGGTTCGTAGCCGAAGAGGCGATCGGCATGCGCGTTTGAAAAAACAATCGAACTGTCCCGTGCCACGACGATGACGGCGTCGGGGATGCTCTCGTACAAGTAGAAATCTGCTCCTGGCATACCAGTCACCCTTTCGTATGGACCGCTCGTGTGACGCGACGAGAAGGCGCGAGACTATCACGGCGGGGCGGAAATACGCCCCCGGGGGGCGAAGAATTGCCCCGCTCGGTCCGTCCACACAGCCCTGCCCGACAAGCTATCTACTTTGTCCTTATCCACTTGGAGGAGTCACCGGTTTCGGCGGGGCAGCGGCATGGAATGTGCAATTCCCCCTTGTACACGAGGATTCAGATCGTTTAACCAAGGAGCGCCACGAACGTGAACTTCCGCCTCACCACTCAAACCGACGGGCCCGCGACGAAGATGCGAGTGGAGGGGCGGCTGGACATCGAGAGCGTTCCGGGACTGCGCCGGGAGTTTGAGTCGGCCGGCGACACGGTTCAGTTGGATCTGTCGGGCTTGATATCGGCGGATGCTGACGGCGTTCGGGAGCTCCAGGAGCTCACCGCGAGAGGGGCAAAATTGTGCGGCGCATCTGCATACATTCGGCAATTGTTGGATGAAGCCTCTGATATGGCTACGGAAACCTGAAAAGGAGGATCAAGAATGGCGACGATCAGTGCGCTGAAGTTCAAAACACCTGGGGGGGCCGAAGAGGCACTCCAGACGATCCAGGGTCTGGCCCGCGATCATCTCATCGAACTACACGACGCGGCGATCGTGACCTGGAAAACCGGGAAGAAGAGACCGAAGACCCAGCAACTCAACAACCTCGCGGGCGCCGGCGCAGTCGATGGTGCGTTCTGGGGAATGCTCTTCGGGATGATCTTCTTCATGCCATTCGTCGGGGCCGCGTTCGGCGCCACGTCCGGTGCGCTTGCCGGATCTCTGACCGACATCGGCATCAACGACGAGTTCATCCGCAAGATCAAGGAGCAGGTCACGGAGGGAACCTCGTGTCTGTTCCTGATGATCGGCGACGCGACCGAAGACAAGGGTGTGGAGGCCATGAAGCAATACAAGTTCGAGATCATTTCGACGAATCTCTCCCTGGAACATGAGAACGCGCTGCGCAAGGCGTTCGCCGAATCGGCATAAGGAGGCAGTCATGGGAATCTTTGGAAACGATAAACTGCAGGACGAACGGATCGATGCACTTGAACGCCACGTCCGAGCGTTGACAGAGAGCGTGCAGGCCAGCCAGGTCGATCTCGCCGCGGGCTGGATCGCGATCCTCGCGCTTCAGGGCCAGGTTGACAAGAGGGTCACCGCTTCCGACGTCGACCCGGCGATGAGCGACCTGAACGAGAAACTCGGTATCGCGCGCAAGCAGCTCGAAGCGTCCTCAGCTGCGGCGTCCGAAAGCTGGGCGACGTTGCAGGGTGGCGTTCGAGACTCGTTCGCCACGCTTCGCAATAGCGTCAACCACGCTGCCGAACAAATCACGAAGGGTTGATGGACACGTCAGCCGTCGCCAAGTTGACAAAGCCGTTCATCCTGCTCGGCGTCAAGCTGATCATGGACGGCATCGTTCTGATCGCCTGGGCCTCGGTCGCCCGGGCGGCCGGCGCGGCAATTTCGAGGCATTGAGTCGGAGGGATCGATCGTGACCATCATCAAGTTCGTTAATGAGAGGGAATTACATGACAAACCATAAGCAAAGGCTGCGCCGCACGTTACCCGTGCTCGGTATGGCCATCGCGCTCGCCGTTTGCGGGTTCGTGCCTGCGGCGGCGGCGACGGACAAGCCGAACATCCTCGTGATTTGGGGCGACGATATCGGTCAGTCCAACATCAGCGCCTACACGAAAGGCCTGATGGGCTACCGGACACCCAACATCGACCGCATCGCTCGCGAGGGGATTCTCTTCACCGATTACTACGGTGAGCAGTCTTGCACCGCGGGTCGTTCGTCGTTCATGCTCGGGCAGAGCGTCTTTCGCACGGGTCTGTCCAAGGTCGGGTTGCCGGGCGCCAAGGAGGGGATCAACACCCTCGACCCGACGATTCCCGCGCT
>JAPUJU010000367.1 GCA_027296025.1 bacterium | reverse complement strand
AGAGCCTCCAGAAGGTCCCAATCTCGGTGGTGGCTTTGAGCAACGAAGATCTTGAATTCCGGGGACTCGAGCAGCTTGAGGACTTGAGCGCGAGAATCCCGAACGTTTCGCTGCTCGGCGGTGGGGCGGAGGGCGATGTCGGGAGCTCATTCGTCATGCGCGGTGTCCCCGGCGTCGGGACCTACATCGACGGTGTGTGGCAAGCAGACGGTGCCGGCCTGTTACGCACCGATTTCGTTGAGCTCCAGCGTGTCGAGGTGCTGCGTGGACCGCAAGGCACGTTGTTCGGCAAGAACACGACCGGCGGCGCAATCAATATCGTCACGGCCCGGCCGGCCGAGGAATTCGGCGCGAGGGTCAAGGTTACCGTCGGTACCTACGATCGAAGCGATGTCACAATCCGCGTCGATGTGCCGTTTACCGAGAACTTCCGTGCCAAGTTCACGGGAGCCAGCCTGACAACGGATGGCTTCATACAAAGCACGATCATTGACCGCAGCTTCGGCGACATCGATAACACGGTTCTGCGTGCCGACTTCGTCTATGAGCCGAGGGACAATTTCGACCTGCGATTCATTTACGAAACGATCGATCGCAACGAGAATGGCGCGGCGCGCGTTCAAAACGGCTTCATCGAAGACGGTACGGTGGTGAATCAACAGATTGCGAGAAGTCAGTATTTCACGCATGCAGGCCTGGATACGACGAACGCTACCGGCGCATCCGGGTTCCCTGGCGGTTCACTGGGCCAATATGAAACGCGCTCGAATCTCGAGACCGATGGCACGGTCATCGATCAGGCGAGCGCAACGCTCGACATTAATTGGGCTCTCTCCGAGAATCTCAGCCTCCGTTCGATCACTAACCATCGCACCCATGTCAATCGAATCTATACCGATTTCGATGCGCTAGAGGTGACACTGATCGAGGACGACCGCAACCAGAATCTTCGTCAGTCGACGCAGGAGTTCCAGTTGACGGGCGGCAGCGATCGGTTGAATTGGGTCGGCGGACTCTTCTTTTGGGATGAATTTGAGGAGCAACGCAGGTTCCGCCAGACTTTTACCGAGTTCAGAGAGGGTGAACTCAATTTTGCGCAGGTTCTGGATGCTGCGGCCCTCTTGATGAATCCCGGCTCGCCACCCACTATCGTTCGTGGGCCTGGGAACTCCGACGAGTTTACTGGCAACGCGACCGACGGCTGGTCGATTTTCGGTGAGGTTGATGTCTCGTTGACCGATCGGTTGACGTTGACCATCGGTTACCGGCACCAGGAGGAAGATTTCGAGTCCTTCACGAAGACCCCTGTAGACAATGTCTCCCAGCCGGGTGGGTTATATTTTGGGAACGATGCCTTTATATGGCCCGAGCAGGGCGGTTCATGCGCGGGCGGAAGCTGTACGCCTAATCCGAATTTCGATATCGGGAACTTCGATGTGGGGCAGAGGTACCCTTCGAGCCTGATGTTCCGCGGCTCGATCGGCCAGGTGAACACGGCCGTCCTGGGACCCGGCAGTGTCCCGACACTGCTCGGCTTGCAGTCGGCGGTGAGACCTGCGGACTTCGAATCGGATACGGGTCGCTTGTCGCTGTCCTACCAGATCAACGACACCATCATGGTCTACGGAACGTACTCGGAAGGCTTTGGCGCAGGCGGAGTCAGCGCGACTAGCATCACAATCGCCGGCGTACCGACGACCGTAATTCAGCCGTTCGATCCCGAAGAACTCGAGAACATCGAGATCGGCTTCCGGTCGGATCTGCTCGATGGCCGTTTGCGCTTCAATCTCACCTACTTTACCGGCGAATGGACGGGCATTCAGGTGGCCGAGACCGTCGAGGATCTCGACTGTATTATCGCGGGCGGCACGCCGGCGACCTGCCCGAATTTGCCGAATTTGTTGACCTTCAACGCCGGTGCGGCAGATGTGAGTGGGACCGAGATCGAAATTGTCTACCGGCTGACGGACAATGTTGTCCTCGACGGTAATTTTGGGTTCCTCGATACGGAATATACCGATACGGGCACGTCCCAGGACATTCAAGTCGGTGATACGTTTCAACAGGCACCGGATCTGACCTACAGCGTCGGGGCGCAGTACAACGCTGTTTTGTCGAACGGGGGCACAGCCCTATTCCGGCTCGATTATGCGTACACGGACAGTTACGTTCGCTCCCGTGAGCGGCAGCGCCAAACCGGGCAGGCCGACTTCGGGCTCGTGAACGCGCGAGTTGCGTATACGCCGCCCGACGGCAACTGGCGTCTGTCGGTCTTCGGGACCAACCTGACCGACGAGAAATACTTGAATTCGGGCTTTCTCTCGACAGGAACGACCCAGGATCTCGCGACGATTGGTCGGCCGCGCGAAGCTGGCGTGACATTCGAGTTCTTCTTTGATTAGATCGCCGCATTTTCGCTAGACGACACAAGACCTGGCAACGGTAGGTAGACCACGGGAAGTGGGCGCTTCTCTGGAGTTCTACTTTTAACGAGCGCGGGCGTTCTTGACGTTTAACGCAAAAGGCTGAGTGATATGCATTGTTCTGGACAAACCGTGGCTCAATCGGCAGCGCACAGACTGAGTGCTGCGTCATATTTGCGCCGATGTGTCGCAGCGCGAGCGCGGGAGCGTTCGAGCGCCTTAGTCGAGCGGACACCGAGACGTGTCGACCGGACGAGCCGATTACGCACGGTGGGCTGGTTGCTGGCCTTCTCAGCTCTCTCGGCAGGATCTGCCCACGCGGCGGGTGATATCTGGGGCAAATGGGCACATCTCGGTGACTTCGCTGGCTACACGGCTGGCGGCCCACCCATGGCCGACTTTCAGTTCCTGCCCCTGAACGAAGATGGGCGCATGAGGGGCGAAAGCTGGAATCCGGGCATTCAAGCGCAGCCGGAACGCCAATGCTTCCCGCATTCGGCGGTGTGGGCCCCCTTCGGGCCAACCCCGATACATATTTGGGACGAAGGAGACCGCATCGTCATACGAATGCAGTCTAACGAGGTGCTCCGGTCAATTTGGATGGACGGCCGTTCCCACCCGCCAGCTCACGCGCTGCATACCTGGTCAGGGTTTTCCACTGGCGAGTGGGTGGGGGATACGCTCAAGATTACTACGACCCATAACAAAGAAGGTTTTATTCGCCGCAACGGTGTGTACCACAGCGACCGAGCCGTAGTCATCGAGTACATTACACGCCACGATGATTATCTCACCGATGTCGTTGTCGTGGAGGACCCGGTATATCTAACGGCACCCCTCGTTCGGGAGCAGAGCTATCGTCAAATTCCAGCCGACACGGAGATCTACCCCTATCCCTGCGAGCAGCGCTGGCCAGTGGAGCTAGGCCCGGAACCTTTTCATTTCACGCCGCACTACCTGCCAGGTGAAAATCCGGTCCTGCAACGTGGGCGAGTTCGAGAGGACACTTTCAGCGATCAGGAGGAATCTGAGATCAATCGACTCCTAAATCGCCGTTAAGCGCCTGAGCGATCGAAGTCACCAAAATTCCCCAGTCAGAGGTTCTATGAATACAACGAGAACATCAGCGTCTTTTTTCGTAGTGATGGGCATTCTGGCGCTGCTCTCCGGACGCGTGATCGCTCAACAGCCGAACTCTGGCGACGTCCAGATCCAAACCCTACATGTGTCCGAAAACATCTATATGTTGGTTGGCGCCGGAGGCAACATCGCCGTTTCTATGGGGGAGGACGGCGTCCTCATCGTGGATGATCAGTTCGCACCGCTGACCGACAAGATTGTTGCAGCGATTCGGGAGCTTTCTGACGGACCGATTCGATTTTTGGTCAATACGCACTCTCATGGTGATCACGTGGGGGGTAACGAGAACCTGGCCAGGATGGGGGCGCTGATCTTCGCGCACGAAAACACGAGAAAGAAGAAGGCAGAGGGCGGCCCCGACGATCGAACGCCCGATCCCAACGACTCAATTCCGCCGGAGCCTCGAGGCTCGCTGCCCGTGGTGACGTTTGTGGATCGAATGAGTTTCCACATCAATGGCGAGGACGTGGACCTCATTTACCCGGGCCCCGCGCACACGGACGGTGATATTTTTGTTTTTTTTCGGGGATCGAACGTACTGCACGTCGGTGATGTACTCGTTACCGAGGGATTCCCCGTGATTGACCGGGCGAGCAATGGAAGTCTCGAGGGCATTATCAGAGGACTCGACCTGGCCCTAGATTTGGTGACGACGGCGCCTGGATTTCTGTCCGGGAGGAACAATCAGCCTGGGGCATGGCCAGACCCTTCAAACGGCGAAAGGACGGATACGATTGTTATTCCCGGTCATGGACGCCTTTACGATGAGGCTGATCTCGTCCAGTACAGAGACATGGTCGTGATCATTCGGGATCGCATCATAGATCTGATCGACAAGGGCTTGACCCTCGAGGAAGTTAAGGCCGCCGACCCTACTCTGGGTTGGAACAACTGGTATGGTTCGACTACTCCGCCCTTCACCACTGAGCGGTTCATTGAGACGGCCTATGCAGAGCTCAGTCAACGGCGCTGAGCTTGCGAGAAAAATCAACGAAAACATAAGAAATTAGTATCGGGAGTTCGCGTGTGACGACGATAAAAAAGCTGTTAGCCGTAACGTCCATAATAATTTTGGCCGAGCCGGTCTTTCCGCAGCAGGACTTCTCTGACGTGGAGATACAAACTGTTAAGGTGGCCGACAGTCTCTACATGTTGGTGGGAGCCGGCGGGAATCTGTCACTGTCCGTGGGGTCGAATGGTGTGTTTCTCGTGGATGATCAGTTCGCTCCTCTGAGCGAGAAAATCCTTGCGGCGATTGCTGAGCTGACTGACAAGGACGTTAAATTCGTCGTCAATACCCATTATCACCAAGATCATACAGGCGGCAACGAGAACATAGGCAAGACTGGCGCCGTAATTGTCGCTCATGAAAATGTTCGGGCGCGCATGAGCACCGAACAGTTTCTGGAGGTCTTTAACCAACGAATTGCCGCGTCGCCTCCTGGAGCACTCCCGATCGTGACCTTCCCGACGCAACTCAACTTCTACTGGAACGATACGCGGATCGTGGCGTTTCACGTAAACAACGCGCACACTGACGGCGACGCGATCATCGTCTACCCCGACTTGAATGTTTTTCACATGGGAGACATCTATTTCAACGGCATGTATCCGTTCATTGACGTGTCCAGCGGCGGTTCGCTAGACGGATACATCTCTGCTGTGGAACGTGTCCTGGGCGCCCCGTTCCTTAATGATGACACCAAGTTCATTCCTGGGCACGGCCCGCTCTCGGGGGTCGACGAGCTCAGAACATATCTAGATTTATTGCGCACTACCCGCCAACGGATTCAAGCCCTGATAGACGATGGGCTGTCCGAGGACGAGGTGGTTGTCGAGGACCCGAT
>JAPUJU010000366.1 GCA_027296025.1 bacterium | reverse complement strand
AGGATTTTCGAAGCGCAACGGCAATGGAAGCAGGTGGAGAGCTGGCGGAACTGGAAAAGACAGATGGAATGGGTTAACTGGACTCGCTTGGATTTATCGGCAAAGACGAGCTGTGGCAGACTCTGAAGGAGTGGACCCATGGTTTTGCGGATGAGATCAGCGATCGCAAATCAATGACCAGCGCCGGCAGCCTGCATTCGATCAGCTCGGACGAGCAGCTCGAGCAAGAAGAGACCCCGGACCTCACGCTGACTCTTGGCAGGACTCACCCCGCGTTGACGATTGACGTGGACATCTTGGACACCGAAGAACTCAGACGGACGACGATGCCGTCCAGCGAGACAACACAGAGCCCACAGCTCGGAGAGTCCTCTCGCGCGCCGGAAAAATCCAGAGCATTTCCTGGGAGCGCTGAGCGAGCGGTCGTCATATCCGGAGCCACAGGGAGTGGAAAAACATTCATCATTGATGCGCTCATCGCCGAACTCAAAATTCACGATATCGGTGTTGTCGTCCTCGGAAGCAGTGACGAATACGACGTGCTTGTGAGTGAAGACGAGGGCCGTCCCCGCGGAATGCGGGTCGAAATGATCGACCCACAATCAATTATTATCGACCGGTTCGTTCGCGGTTGGGAGCGTCTCATGCAGGTCGCGCAGGAGCGAGGGATGATCCTGATCGTCGACGGGTTCGATCGCGTTCGCAAAGAAGAGCGGGAGTTTTTGAAATACGTCGGCCGGCGACTCGATTTGCTTCTCGAAGAAGGCAGCCGCCCGTCCCTTCGCGTCGTCGTTACCGGCCGCAGCCCGAGGCTCAGGCGGGACCTGCAGGACAGTCTGCCGCGCCACATGACGCGCGAGCTTGTTATCCCGCCACCCGCCAAGCGGGACATCGACGCTATTCTCGAGCGGTTTCACGGGCATATGC
Organism: bacterium; assembly: GCA_027296025.1. GTDB lineage: Bacteria > Krumholzibacteriota > Krumholzibacteriia > WVZY01 > WVZY01 > JAPUJU01. Next base: position 6,198 of record JAPUJU010000366.1, on the reverse strand, counting down.
CGGGCGTCGAGGCGAGAAGGCATCTCAGCGAATACCTGTATCTGGACGTTCGATCGAGCAGCGGGCTGCTCGTCCGGCTGAAGCGGGCGCTCGTACGCGGGGACCTCGCGCGCGAGGGTGGGGAGTGGCGCTTCACTACACCGCCAGTAACGAGCACCAAAACGCGAGTCGCCGAAGACTACTACAACACGTTGCTCTCCGGTCTGGACGGCGAAGAGAAACGCCTCATCAGCTGGCTCGCCTGCCAGCGCGGGTCGCTCTTCATCGACGAGTTCAAGCGCCTGAGCGGCATGACGGACCGGGAGCTCTCTTTCGCGCTCCAGCGAATAAAGCCATATCGCGTCGTTGAAGTGATCAAGGACAAACAGCGGGAGCGTATCGCTCTCGTTAATGAATCCGTCCGCCGGGCGTTCTACGCCGCGATCAAGATCGAGGGGCGCGAGGCGCTGCATAGAAAGTACATCCACTTCTTTTCGAACGAAAATATCGAACCGAGCCGGCTCTATCCACTGATGTGTTTTCACTATGAACAGGTAGGAGAAACTCGCAAGGCGCTGGAGATGCGCATCCGAACCATACGCGAGCAGCGAGCCGTGAACGACGTGTTCGGCGCCCGGTTTCACTGCGACGAGGGCATCGGGTTCATACGCAAACGCGCGGTCCATTCGGGAGTGGACGAGCTCTGGGCCATGGAGCGGTACTTCATCAAACAATGGATGAACATCGAGTGGAACCTGCACAACTACAAGGCCCTCACGGAGCTCATCAAAACCCACATCATGGCGCGCAACAGGGATGTGCCGGTGAGTTTTTCGTTCAAATATGGAATGGCGCTGGGTCGCTCCGGCGAATTGAAGAAATGCCGTGAATTCATCACGTGGGCGAAACCGCGCATCGAGAACAAGAGTTCGCAGACGTACGCGCAAATGCTGATCATCGAGGCAGACATGTTGAACGCGACCGGTGCCTACGACAACTCGCTTCGCCTTCTGAAGAGCCTGAAGGACTATGCCCGGTACCTGTCCACGTCGGACGTGGCGGCCGTGTACATTCTGTACATGCTCAACTATGAAAATCTCGGTGACCAAAAAAAGTACGAGTATTATCGGAAGAAAGGCGAGGAGCTTGCCCTCAAGCACGGACTCTATGAGCACGCGCTGACGGTGAGCTACAGCAAGATCCTGTCACTTCTCAACAGTTCGCAGTACGCGAAGGCCCGGGATGCGCTCCGTGTCTCTCTGAGACTTGCGATCCGCCATCGAGTCTATCGTCAGCTCTGCTCGATGTATTACATGGCGAGCGGTGTGTATTACGAGGAAGGCAGCTACAAGCGAGCGCTGAAACACCTGGATAAGGCCGTCCGTGTCGCCCTCAACATGGGCATGATCGAGCTCGTAAACGACCTCATGCTGCGTTACGCCCTTATCTATCAGAACCTGGGTTACTACGGCAACGCGATCCACTACGCGGAGAAAGTGAAGAACCAGGTGTCCGTGGAGTATCGTTCCGAGCAGTTCTTCTACGCGTTGCTCACTCTTTTTAACCTCCACAATTCTCTACATAACAGGTTGTCAGGCGAACTCAAGAGCGAGCTCGATCAGCTGCTTCCCACCGTCGAGGCCAAGTACCGCCTCGCGATGTATCATTGGTTCTGCGCCGACTACTATTACCGGCGCCGCGAGTACGACGAAGCATTCCAGGAGTACAGGCTCGCGGAGGAGATGTACGAGTCCATCGAATACGTGGATGACGCCGTGCGGTGTGCTCTACGGGTTGCCCTCATTCACGTCGATTTGTGTGAGTTTCAAAAGGCGAACAAGATCGTGAGGAAAATGCGCTCGAGGGTCGAGAAGATGGAATCGCAGGATCTAAGCGCTGAATTTTACTACGTGTGCCTGAAGCTGCATGACGCATGGCAGGCGGACGAAGAGAAGTTTCTGCTCTACCTGAAGATCTGCGAAGAAATCTGGTCAAAGATCAGTGACGTAAACATCCAGATGAAAATGAACGCCCTGTTGTTTCGGGCGTGCCTCAAAACGGCGCAGGTGGAGCTCTCGATGGCGTACTTTCAGCGTTACTACGTGCAGGTCAGGCAGATCGCGAACAACCTTCCAAACGCAGACTACATCGACCAGTTTCTTTCAAACGAGGAATTTAAGGAACTTGTTGAAGAGTATAAATCCGTAACAAAAGAACACCCCAGCCAGCCGGTTGCCTGAGTGACTCGGACGCGGGACGGGTTCGGAGACGACCGGTGTTACTCGCGTTCGCTGCTCGTCTCGAGCCGTCACGTGTGGAATGTCTCTCCCGCCCCGGAGAGGCGCCTCAGTAATGGGCTTGGCCGGTACCGGTCTTCGCCGTACTCGTGCTGGAGCGATTCCATCCGGCGAAGGACCTCGTCGAGGCCGATCTCATCCGCCCACGCGAGAAGTCCTTTTGGATAGTTGACTCCCTTCGTCATCGCAAGATCGATGTCTTCCCGAGTGGCGACCTGCCAGAACAATGCATCGGCCGCTTCGTTGATCAACATGACGAGGACGCGCATGAAAATCTCGCGCCCGCGCGCTTCGTCTTCGTCGGCTTTCGGCGCCGGTGTCCCGGCCGCGTAATCGTAGAAGCCGCGCTCCGTTTTGCGGCCCAGCCGGCCGGCCTCCACGAGGCGTTTCTGGGTAAACGATGGTTTGTAGCGCGGGTCGTGGAAGAAGGAGTTGAACACTGATTCGGTGACGGTGTAGTTGACGTCGTTTCCGATGAAGTCCATTAATTCGAACGGACCCATGCGGAAGCCGCCGAACTGCTTCATCGCCCAGTCAATCGTGACGACATCCGCAATTCCTTCCTCCAGGATTCTCAGCGACTCGCCATAAAACGGGCGGGCCACCCGGTTTACGATGAAGCCGGGGGTGTCCTTCGCGACGACCGTTGTCTTGCCCCAGGCGTCGATCAGCGACCTCGTGGAGCCGGAGATCTTCTCGCTTGTGTCGATGCCGGGGATGATTTCTACAAGTGGCATCAATGGGGCGGGGTTAAAAAAATGGATTCCGAGGACGCGTTCCGGGTGTTTACACGCGGAGGCAATCGAGGCGATGGATAGGGACGATGTGTTGGTCGCCAGAACGGAAGGTTCATCAACGGTCGACTCGAGTTTCGTGAATAGATCGTTCTTGGCTGCAAGATCTTCGATGATTGCTTCGATGACGAGCCCGCAGGGGGCCAGTGCGTCCAGCTTGTCTACAAAAACGACACGTTCCTTTATCGCGCCCGCCGCCGCGGCATCGATTCGGCCTTTCGAGACAAGCCGGTCGAGGACTTTTTCGAGGACGTTCCCGGCCCTCTTGCGAGCACCGGCGTCTGTGTCGAAGACGCTCACCGCGTGCCCGTACGCCGCGGCCACGTGGGCAATTCCGCTCCCCATCGTGCCCGCGCCCACGACCCCCACGTGTGTCTTCTTATCCAGGTTGACCATCACCGAGCCGCCAGTGCCTCTCCTTCCAGCACGCCAATTCACTGGTACGTCAAACGTTGCGAGATCCAACCATACCACGAAGCACCATTCCCGAGCCACCGTAAAGTCAGGGGGCGGCCGCAATTCATTGCGAACGGGCACGGCACTTGCGATGTAGCGTGGACTGGTGTTCGCAGAGTGTCCCGAAATTGCGAGGAACGTCATTATGATGGATCGTAAGGGCTTTACACTGATCGAGCTGATGATCGTCGTCGTGATCATCGGAATATTGGCCGCGATCGTGATTCCCAACTTTATGCGTTTTACGTCACGAGCGAAAGAAGCTGTTGTAAAAAGCAATTGTCACACAGTGCAGCTGGCCAGCGAAGATTTCGCCGTGCAGAACGAGGGTGTGTACGCTTCGGACACCGATACCGATGTGACGGCCACCGGAAACACCATTGACGATCTTCTTCCGGGCGGCGCTCTTCTCCAGAACCCGTTTACGAAGGCGATAGATGTCCCGCTGTCGTCGGGGGCTGCGGCAAATCCAGGAGAGGTTGGCTACGTCCCGTTCGTCGGTCCGGCGGGACAAAATGAGGGATACACCATCACCGGTTTCGGGAGCACCGCCCAGGTGATTGCCGTCTCGAACGGCGTCTAGCCTCACTGCGTCAATAGAATTGCCGGCCTGCATTCCGCGAGAGATGTTCTTGAAGCAGTGACACTAGTTCTGCGCTCCCGAAGCGCACAGCGGCGCGCAAGAGCCTGCGAATTTCCTGCCGAAATCTTCGTCGCAACTCTCTAATGTATTTCATAGCAACACCTTCACATGGACGCGCCGAACTCGCTGAGAGCATAATATGCCTTGATACAGATACCACCCCTATGTTATAATTCAGATCTGCATACCGGATAGCTGGATCACAGAGCTTCCCAGGGGGAATAAGGACGCAACGCACTCAACGGGCACGGGTGCCCTCCCGTTAGGATGCGCCGACAATCATGAAGAAGTTATCCGCAATTCCCAGAATCGAACGCTAGCCGACCCCACAGGTCGCATGTGTGCTTTCTGCAGCGCCCTGTTTTCGCGGATGTTTTTTTCCGTCCGTCGTAAAACGTATGCCTCCACAAATGTGCCAACCTCGTAGACGAAGTCTGTTGACGCAGGTGACATAATCTGACCCGGTTGCATTTCCAGTCGGACACGTAACGTAATTGGTAGCACACAGAATCCAGCCGTGATGGGCGATGGTACGATGGTTGCTTTACCGGGTGTAGCGCGGATGCCGGGCACGGCCCGGCGCAGTTCGCATCGTTGTCGACATCCGTTGGGGGCAAGTGCTATGTGAAGGGTTGTGATGCGATTTCCCCAGGTCACCCAAGACCGATCGATCGCACCAGCGGTGAAAAGCTGGCACAGCGTTGCTACAGACAAAAGTGCTTACTTTTAGAGGGTGTCGTTGGGGTCCCACGCATGTGGGATCCCTTTTTTTGCGCTTCCCGGCGTCCCTTCTCGGCTCTATCGCAAGGCGCGGGCAGCCGTTAGACGATGTACCCAATTTCTGCCGATTTTCTCCTCATTGCGCAAACGCTCCACGCGCTTTTCTATGCACGTACCTTCTTGCTGGCCGTGTCCCCATTGTCGGGGACCCGCTGAAGGCCCGGGTGGGTTGGCTCGTGCACACTTTTCTCCGCATACGGACGCCGTGCACGGTACGGTCGGCCCACCCGTCTTTGTTTTTTCTCCGAGAATACAGCAGCGCCGGGATTACCGGAGCGACGACGGACGGAGGTCGCCGTCGAGCGCCCGGCCGTGTTCGACGATGATGGAGGGTGTCTTCTCCATGTCGTCGAGGGATGTTCGAAAGTTGACGATGCACGCGCGAAGCAGGAAGGTGTCGTTCACGACGGCGTTGGAAAGGAACAGCTCACCGCTGGCTTTCAGCTTCGTCAGAAGGGCTTCGTTCAACTCGTTCAAGTAAGTCTCCGCAGCAGTTGTTCCCGCTTGCAGCCCTTCGGGAACATAACGGAACGTCGTGATGCTCAACGAATGTGTGAACGCTTCCAGTTCGGCGTGTTCGTTCACGAGCCGGTACAACTCTCCGGCGAGGAAGATATCGTCGGAAATCATTTTCACATAACCGTTGCGCCCGACCTGCCGGATGCCCAGCCACGTTTTGAGAGCGCGGACCCCGCGCGAATTTTGAAAGCCGTATTCATAGAAGTTGGTTTTCGGTTCATCTTCCGATTCGAAGTGGTAGTACGACGGCGTGTAACTGAACGCGGCCGGTAGCGTCGCGGGATCGCGGACCAGAACGCATCCGGCCTCGAGTGGCGAGTAGAGCCACTTGTGCGGATCGACGGCCACGGAGTCTGCTTCGCTCAAGGCCTTCAACCGTTCGGATGCGTCAGGGAGGGCGGCAGCGAGCGCACCGTACGCACCGTCTACGTGAAACCACAGTCCGTATTCACGAGCGACTGCCGCCATGTCGCCAAGGGGATCGATCGCGCCGGTGCTCACCGTTCCCGCGCTTCCAACCACGAGAAAAGGATGATCGCCACGACGCCGGTCATCCTCGATCAACGTGCGCATCGCTTCGACATCCGCGCGGAGGTGCTCGTCGTGAGGTATGGTGCGAATCGCGTCCGTGCCGAAGCCGAACAGATCGAGGGCTTTCTGAATCCACGTGTGTGTCTCGCCCGTCGCGTAGACAAGCATCGTACCGTTGCCGGCGCCGAGGCCATGCTTT
>JAPUJU010000365.1 GCA_027296025.1 bacterium | reverse complement strand
ATAACGTCATCGACACCTCGCTCCGAAGCTTGCCCCGGGCGTCCAGAAACGAATACGGAATCCTTACATAATATGGAGGCGTGTCGTTGAGAGTCCAGTGGCGCGCCATCGCATAGATGTCGCAGCTGCGCTCACCCGCCGGGACCCCGCCCTTCTCCTGGAGCAGGTGGATCAACTCGTGCGCCATCGTGTGGTAGGAAACGTGTGAGGGGTTGATCCAGAGTTCGTCGCCGCCCTGAACCGCCATACCGCTCGCCGCTCGCGTGAGGCCGACGTGGATCATGCGCCCGTCGAGTTCGGGGAAGAATCGTCGAACGTAGAGAAACCGCTCGAGGACTTTGTTGCATGCGCGGTGGTTAAGAAGCGCGCGCGTCGGTCGAAAACGTCCGGACGCGGCACTTGGTGTCGCAGAGAAGTCGAACGAGAGTTGCGAGGATGGCGTGCGGCGCATGTCAGATCGTGAGCTTCCCACCCTTCATGATCGTCTGGCCGTCGAGCGCGATCGTGGGTTTGAAAACGATCGTATCGATGTGTAGCGTGCTCGGGTTCTTTCCGCCCGAATAGCTCGTGTTGTCGCCGAACGCGATATGGCACGTGCCGAACACCTTTTCGTCTTCGAGGATCACGCCGGTCACTTTGGCTTTCTTGTTCGTGCCGATCGCGAACTCAGCGACAAAGGAGGCACGTCCGTTTCCGTCGCGTTTTTTCGCTTCATTGATGAGGCGTTTGAACCGCCGACCGGAGGCGCTCCCGTCGTACCTGACAATATGCCCTTTCTCGATCTCGAGCCACGTCGGGGTCGTGATGTAGTCGCCGCAGCGGTCGACGACGAGAATACCCTTCGCGTTCTTCGGCGCCAGCTCTGTCTCACCTGTCGGCAGGTTCGAATAGGCGCCGCGCAGCCGCAAGTCGCCGTCGCTGACCCGCGCGCGGTTGTTGATATCGAGAACGAGGTTTGTTCCCGAAGGGGAGGTGACGTGTGCAACGCGCGCCGTGTCGAGGAGCTTGAACATTTTCGCCGTAAACGTCCGAAGCTCCTTGTAGTCAGCGCTCAGCCCGCGGACGAAAAAATCTTCGGTGATACCAGGCATCGTTGCGACGCGCGCACCGGCTTTGCACGCCTGGCGCCTCGCGCGTGTGTGGGTGATACTGGAAACGGTCGGTGCGATAACGACATCCGATTTCATCATCGCGTTCGCGATCAGGGGCGGCGGTTCTTCACCGTTCATCGATCCGCTGGGGTAGTAAAGCAGCGCAGCCTGTGCCCCGAGGCGGAGACCTTCATTATAGAGGGCCTGGCCGATCCGCTCGAATTCGGGGTTCGTGACGATGAGGAGCTTCTCGTTCTCCTTCAGCCCGAGGCATTGTGTCAGGGCGGTGTGGGCGGCCTGCGTCATTTTCTTCTCGGATATCATACCTGGACTCCTTTACGGCACCGGATTTGTGGGGTTGGACGCGACGTGGAGGTGTCTGGCGAAGGACGCAGGTCACGGTTTTCCAGTGTCCGACAACCCGGTTACGAGAATAGAAGAATTCGAGATCCCGGTCAATCCTGATAGGACAGGGGTTCTATCATACATTCAACCCGTTGTGTTTACGCTCGTTTCCTCACTCCTCGGAATGATCAAGTGATTAGCCCTCCACCCGGGCCCAAGAAACCGCTTGCGGGAGGCCCCGGTAGGGGGTACTATACTCGCAGTTGTTTCCTTTTAATCTGGTCCGGGAGGCTAGGAAAGGGGCAGAATGGCAGTGCTGAGCATTGACCCCTCCTGCGGTTCCCGCGAGGGGTATTTTTTTACCCACCGCCGGCCACCCTTATCGAGACCAATTCGAAGTCCCAAAGGAGTACCTTGTGGCGTTCAAGATCCGGTCCACTATCATGGACACCGACCAGATTCGTCGCGCCATCAAACGCATAGCGCACGAGATCGTCGAGCGGAACCACGGCGTCGATAATATCGTCGTCGTTGGGATTCGCCGGCGCGGCGTGTTTCTCGCGCAGCGGATCGCAAAATATCTCGAGCAAATCGAAAGCGCAGACGTTCCGATCGGTGCCCTCGACATTACGCTTTACCGCGATGACTTTTCCGTCTCGACCAGTAAACCGATCGTCGGTACGACGGAGATCAACGAAGACATTACCGACAAAGTCGTCGTCCTTGTCGACGATGTTCTCTACACGGGCCGCACGATTCGCGCGGCGCTCGATGAGCTCATCGATTTCGGAAGACCCCGTCAGATACAGCTCGCCGTCCTCGTCGATCGCGGGCACCGCGAGTTCCCGATAAAAGCTGACTACGTCGGCAAAAACGTACCTACCTCTGAGTCAGAATTCGTCGAGGTCCATGTGATCGAACTCGACGAAGAAGACGAAGTGATTCTTGGGGAGAAATCACTATGACAGAACTTGACAGAAAAGACCTGCTCGGTCTGGAAGGTATGAGCGCTGAAGAGATAGAACTCTTTCTCGACACCACCGCGTCATTCAAAGAGATTTCCGAGCGAACAGTCAAGAAAGTACCGGCGCTCCGAGGCAAAACGATCGTCAACCTTTTCTTCGAACCGAGTACGCGCACGCGCGCCAGTTTCGAGTTGGCGGAGAAGCGCCTGAGCGCCGACGCGGTGAACATCTCCAAGTCGACGAGCAGTGTCGTCAAGGGTGAGTCGCTTCGCGATACCGCCGAGAACCTGCAGGCGATGAAAATCGACGTCATCGTCATTCGACACGCCGCTTCGGGCGCCCCCCATTTTCTCGCATCGCTGCTCGATGCCTCTGTAGTCAATGCTGGAGACGGTGCCCACGAGCATCCGACCCAGGGGCTCCTCGATATTTTCACCCTGCGCGAGAATCTCGGCGATCTATCGGGCAGGAAAATCGTGATCGTCGGTGACATCGCGCACAGCCGCGTCGCCCGGTCCAATATCTTTGGCCTCGTGACGCTTGGCGCAGACGTGACCGTATGCGGGCCGCCGACGATGATGCCGGTCGGTATCGAGAAGCTCGGCGTGACGATCGAGAGGAATCTGTTGCGAGCGGTCGAAGATGCGGATGCGGTAAACCTGATGCGCATCCAGCTCGAGCGGCAGAAGGTCAGCCTCTTTCCGACACTCGCCGAGTACGCTTCCGTCTACGGGATGAACCGTGAGACCCTGCGGCACATGAAGCCCGAATGCCTCGTCATGCATCCCGGGCCGATGAATCGGGGCGTCGAAATCAGCCAGGAAGTTGCCGACAGCGACCGGGCTGTAATTCTCGAACAAGTCACAAACGGAGTAGCGGTGCGAATGGCCACGCTTTACCTTATCTGTGGCGGCGCTCAGCGCGAGAAGGTCCTCACCGACGAGGAAGAGGTCGAGGCGCCCCCCGCCAACCGGGAGGCGGTATGACGCCACGAAAGGAATCCATGAAAGACCTCGCAAGTTGGGAGAATGAAAAAGATTATGTGATCGCCAACGTCACCGTGGTCGATCCGTCGAATAACCGGATTCACGATGGCTACCACGTCGGCATAAAGGAGGGCCGAATCGCCTTTGTTGAGCCCGGGAAGCCCCAGGTCGCGTCCATGTCGGTTTTTGACGGCGGCGGCCTGCACATTGCGCCGGGATTCGTGGACATCCACGTGCACCTCCGCGAGCCGGGACAGGAATATAAGGAGACCATCCTGACGGGGACCCGTGCGGCCGTGGCCGGTGGATTCACGAGTGTGGCGTGCATGCCGAACACCGATCCCGTCGCTGACGAAAACAGCATCGTTGAGTTCATCATCAAGAAAGCGAAAATAGCGGGGTTCGCGAAGGTGTACCCGATCGCCGCCGCGACCGTGGGGAGCAAGGGCGAAAAGCTCACCGAGTTCGCGTCGCTCGTCGAGGCGGGCGCCGTTGCCGTGAGCGACGACGGCCATCCGGTCGCGAGCGCGCAGATGGTACGCCGAGTCCTCGAGTACGCGTCGAACTACAACATTCCGTTCATCGAACACTGCGAGGACATGTCGGCATCCGCCAACGGTGTCATGAACGAAGGCTTTACATCGACGCGTCTGGGATTAACGGGGATCCCGGGATACAGCGAACAGATCTGCTTGGCACGAGACCTGCTCGTCCTACAGTCTGTCGAAGTGCCGTTTCACGCGGCGCACATGTCGACGAAGGGGTCGGTCGAGTTGATTCGTGAGGCGAAAAGGCGCGGGCTCCCCGTTACGGCGGAAACGGCGCCGCACTACCTCGCGTTCGATGATACCGATCTCGGGACGTACGACACGAACCTGAAGATCAACCCGCCGATCCGGGGTGTGGAAGACCGGGAGGCACTCATCGAAGGGTTGATCGACGGCACGATTGACTGCATTGTGTCTGACCACGCGCCGCACGCAGCGCACGAGAAGCAGGTGGAATTCGAGAATGCGCCGAACGGTGCGATCGGTCTCGAGACGACATTCTCGGTCGTCATGACGCACCTCGTGAAACCGGGCCACATGGCCATCGCCGATGCGCTTTCGTTGATTACGAACAAGCCGGCGAAGGTTCTGAACCTTCCCGCCGGTGGGATTCAGCCCGGAGACGCAGCCGATCTAACCCTGTTCGACCCGAAGGAAGAGTGGGTTGTGGGCAAGGATGATTTTCACTCCAAGTCGCACAACTCGCCGTTCATCGGACAGACACTGAACGGACGTGTCAAACATACGATTGTAGACGGCAGCGTGGTGACTGCCACACTGATGCATGTGTAAAGATATGACCCGCTTGAGATGGAATATGTCAGCTGCTCGGGTCTGCATGGCGGGGTTCAAACTCCGGATGACCGTCGCCTTCGTACTCGCAGCGCTCGCCTCACAGGGGTGCGTGTATTTCAATCTGTATTACAACACGATCCGCATTTTCGAAGAAGCGGAGAGGGTGCCGCGCGCGAAAGACGGAAAACTGACCTCTCAAGCCAGCGGAAAATACGAGCTAGTCATCGAAAAGTGTGAGATGCTTATTACGAAACATCCCGACAGCAAGTACGTTGATGACGCCGTGCTTCTGATGGGCAAGTGTTACTTTCGGCAGGAAAAATCCAGCGAAGCGATCACCAAGTTCCGCGAACTGGCGGCGAACTTTCCAAAGAGTGATCTGAACGAGGAAGGCCAGTTCTACATGGCCAAGGCGTACCTGCAAAAGGGCGACCCCGTGCTGGCGGTGCCGATCCTGCAGGCGCTCATCGAGGAAAATCCGAAGAACGACGACGCCGACGAGATGCTCTATCTTCTTGGAACCAGTCTCATCGAGATGGGCCGGGAGGAGGAAGCGGTTCAATACCTCGAGAGGTTGAGAGAGAAGTACAGCAGAAGCGATTACCGCGTGCAGGCGGAGCTGGAAGTCGCATCCCTCTACATCGATCTCGGCGAGCCCGAGAAAAGCCTCGCCATCTATTCGGAGCTCGGTAAAGTCCGGCTGAGCGAGGAGAACAGGATTCGCTACCTGATCGAACGGTCCGAAGCCCAGGTGCGGCTGCGGCGCTACTTGGCGGCCCAGGTTTCCTTCGATCAGCTCCACCGCTACAACGTGGGGACGCAGGATCAGGCGCGGATCATGTTGCTCGAAGGCGAGACCTGGGCGGGTATCGATTCGACGAACAAGGCCATCGATACGTACAAATCGGTCGTCGCGCGCTTCCCGAAATCCAAGTTCAGCGCAGAGGCCTATTTTAAGCTGGGTGTCGTTTACCAGACGAAGCTGGACAGTCTCACCACGGCGAAGACAAACTACGAAAATGTGCCACGCCAGTATGCAAACTCCGAGTTCGCGCAGATAGCCATTCAGCGGAGCATCAGTATTTCCAAACTTCAGAAGCTGAGGCATTCGATCTCCCGCGGCGAAGAGGCGAACAGGGCAACCGCGCAGTTTGACCTCGCAGAGGTCGAGTTCTTCCAGTTCAAGAATTATAAGCGTGCGCTTGTCGCGTACAAACGCATTGTGAGAGACTATCCGAACGACGAGTTGGCTCCGAGGGCAGCATATGCCATCGGCTACATTTACGATGAATATATGGATGACAAACAAGAGGCGCTGAAAGCGTACCGGCGAGTCGTCCGGGAATATCCGGATTCCCAACAGGCCGAGTTCGCGCGGGAGCAATTGAGGCAGCTCACTGCGTTGACGAACCCGTGACATTCACCAACATCATCCAGAACAACGCGCGGCCGGGACACTACGAGTGTACCGTCATCGAGAACCGGGCACTGAGCCGCCGGTACTACCTGCTGGTTCTCTCGCGCCCGCGTGAGATGACGAACCCCGAGCCGGGGACGTTCGTGCACCTGCTCGTTCCCGACGCGAACCGCTTTTACCTGCGCCGTCCGTTCAGCGTGCTCGATTGCGACGACGAGACAATCTCGCTGTTGATCGTTGAAAAAGGTGAGGGCACTCGAATCATGCGGCGTATCGAAAAGGGGCGCCCGATAGACATTGTCGGCCCGCTCGGGAGCACCTTCCCGAAGGTGCCCGGTAAGCGGGTGTTGGCGCTCGGCGGCGGAGTCGGGCTCGCGCCCCTCTACTACTATGGCGTGCGCCGCGAGGCGAAGGACTGCGAGACGTACCGGCTCCTGTACGGTGCCCGCAGTCGCGAGGATCTGTTCGTCGATGGGTTCGACTGGGCACTCGACGGTGTGTCGTTCTCTACGGATGACGGAAGTCACGGCTTCCAGGGAAATATCGTCGAGTTTGCGCAACATGAGTTCGAACAATCCCAGGTCGATGTGATTTTCTCGTGCGGTCCCAATCCGATGCTGAAAGCGGCGGCCGAGTTCGCCGACCGCGTCGGTGTTCCGCACTACGTGTCTCTGGAAAACCGAATGGCATGTGCGCTCGGTGCCTGCCGTTCGTGCGTCGTACTGACCCGGAATGGAGCGATCCGCTATCGCACCGTGTGCAACGACGGCCCGGTCTTCGACGCGCGCGAACTGGTGTGGAAAGAGTTACCACAGGCCTGACCAACAAGAAATGGTTACTAACAACGATATCAGCGTGACCCTAGGACCGGTGACTTTCAAGAACCCGGTGTTCATCGCTTCCGGTATCTGTGGGTACGGCGAAGAGTACTCGCCGCTCGTTCCGATCGAGGAGCTGGGTGCTGTGGTTACAAAAACGATTACCGTCCGCTCGCGCCTCGGCAACCCGCCCCCCCGCATTCACGAAGTGCCGACGGGTGCGCTCAACAGCATCGGTCTCGAAAACGTCGGGCTCGAAGCCTACATTCGCGATAAGCTGCCACTTCTGCGTGACAAGCGGGTCGGCGTGATCGTCTCGATCGCCGCGGAGTTCGAGGAGGAGTTTGTCGAAGTCGCCGATAAGCTCGCCCCACTCGACGGGTACAAAGGGCTCGAATTGAACCTGAGTTGCCCGAACGTCGAAGAGGAGGCGCTCGACCACGGTCGGAACCCGGAGTTCGTTGAACGCATTACACGCATCGTGAAAGAGCGTGTGCCCGACCGCGCGCTGCTCGTAAAGATTACGCCGAACGTGACGGACATCGGCGAGGTGGCGAAAGCCGCGGAGGCCGGCGGGGCCGACGGTATTTCCGCCATCAACACCGTCGTCGGCGTGGACTTCGATCTCGAAACAGGGAAGCCGATTTTTCACCGTGGCAGTGGGGGCTATTCGGGGCCCGGCATCCTACCGATAGCGCTGCAGAAAGTCTGGGAAATCTCGCGAGCGGTATCGATTCCCATCGTCGGCATGGGAGGAATCTCGTCGGTCGATGACGCCCGAAAATTCTTTATCGCGGGAGCAACCGCGATCCAGGTCGGTACGAGCCTGTGGGTCGACCCGGAACTGACGAAGAACATCATTGCCGCGTTGCACGAACACCCGGAATACCTTGGAACGGGGACGGCCGAATGAGCAGTGCGGATCGCCTGATCGTTGCGCTCGACGTCGAAAGCTCGGACCGCGCGCGGGAGCTCGTCGACCAACTCTCACCTCACGTCAGCTGGTTCAAATTGGGCAGCGTGCTCTTTACGCGCGAAGGACCGGAAATCTGCCGCATCGTCAAGTCAGCGGGCGCACGTCTCTTTCTCGATCTGAAGTTTCATGACATTCCCAACACGGTGTACGGCGCCGTTACCTCCGCGATGGGTCTCGACATCGACATGCTGACGATTCATACATCCGGTGGGCAGGCCATGATGGAAGCCGCCGTTCGAGCCCGCGAAGAATGTGGACGTTCGGACGTGATGATCATCGGCGTCACTGTTTTGACACACCTCGCGCTGGAAGATTTTCGCCAGCTCTTTGCGAGTGACCGCGCGCCGGAAGACACGGTCCTCGCGCTCACGCGCACCGCGCAGGATGCGGGTCTCGACGGTGTCGTTGCCTCCGCGAAAGAACTCACCCTGATCAAGCGGTTCGCCGGTCCGGACTTCAAAGTTGTAACGCCGGGGATCCGTCTGGCCGACGGGTCCACGGATGACCAAGCGCGCGTCGTCACGCCGGGCCGTGCGATTCGTGACGGCGCCGACTACCTCGTCGTGGGGCGCCCTGTCATTGCCGCCGACGACCCTGTCGATGCCTGTCAGAAAATTCTAGCCGACATGACAGGCTAATTGATATCCTCGACGCTACTCATTTTCCCGCTCTGGAGTTCCTAAGGAGACGCCTCCGATGAACACGGCCTTGATCGCCGGCCTCATTTTCATTGCCACTTATGTCGCGCTCGTCCTGTTCAGGCGCGTCAAGAGCCAGATCCTCTGGGCAGGTGTCGCGCTTGGTGTGGCGCTCACCCTGATCAGCGGATGGGACGTCGTTCATGACATCAACTGGAACGTCATGGGTATTTTTGCGGGGACGCTGCTCCTCTCAGAGTTCTTCATTCTCTCCCACATGCCGGACGCTATCGCCTCCTGGCTGATTCGCCGGACCCACACGGTGGGAATGGCCTACCTCGCCGTATGTATCTTCGCGTCGATCCTGTCGATCTGTATCGAGAATATCGCCACGGTTCTGATCGTGGCGCCGATCATGATCGGCCTCGCGAAAAAGATCAACGTGAGCCCGGTGCCCGGCGTAATCGGAATCGCGATCGCGTCGAACCTGCAGGGCACGGCGACGTTAATCGGGGATCCACCGAGCATGATCCTTGCGAACTACATGCACATGAGTTTCAACGACTTCTTCGTTTACCAAGGCAAGCTCGGGATCTTTTTTGCAGTTCAGGTCGGGGCGATCGGGTCGATGCTTTTCCTCTACTGGCTGTACAGCCGGCACAAGAACGAAATTCACTTCGAGGGGCACGTAAGAGTTCGTAGCTGGGTGCCGTTCATTTTTATCAGCCTCATGATTGTCGCACTCACGGCATCGTCGTTTGTCGATCCCGATTTCAAGTGGTTCGGCGGCACGGCGTGCATGGCGCTCGCTTTTCTTTGCATGGCCTTCTCCCGGTTCGCTCACAAGAAAGAGACGGCGTGGGTCGTCGCACACTTTGACTGGTCGACGACCACGTTTCTCGCTGGAATTTTCGTCATGGTAGGGATGTTGGAACGCGTTGGTGTTCTCGATAACTTCGCAAGCTTTCTCTCTGAGACAGTTGCAAGTAATCCGGTTGTCGTGTTCAATGTGGTCGTATGGGTATCTGTCGCCATCAGCGCGTTTATCGACAACGTTCCGTACCTGACCGCGATGATACCGGTCGTGCAGAAGCTTTCGGACAACCTCGATGTCGGGGTGGAGCTTCTCGTGTTCGGTCTGTTGATTGGCGCATCGCTCGGCGGCAACATAACACCGGTCGGCGCCTCGGCGAATATCGTAGCTACGGGGGCACTTCGAAAGCACGGATACCATGTGTCTTTCGGCGAGTTCGCGAAGATCGGACTCCCCTTTACGGTTATTGCGACGCTGCTCGGGTCCCTCGTCGTTTACTTCGTGTGGCGCTGACGTCGTTGTCCCATACGCACGTTTTACGGAAGGTTGGAAAGAAAATGAAATTACGTTGCAAGTGGGCAGGGGAAGAAAGGCTGATGAGCGAATACCACGACAAGGAATGGGGCGTGCCCGTTCACGACGACCGGTTGCTCTTCGAATTTCTCACGCTGGAGGGCGCGCAAGCCGGGCTAAGTTGGTCGACGATCCTCAAGAAGCGCGACAACTACCGCAAGTCGTTTGCCAACTTTGACCCTGTGAAGGTTGCACGCTTCACGAAGCGCAAGGTCGAGAGCCTTCTAAAAGACCCCGGGATCGTTCGCAACCGGTTGAAAGTGGAGTCGACCGTATCGAATGCAAGGGGCTTTTTGAAAGTGCAGAAAGAGTTCGGGAGTTTCGATGCCTACATCTGGGAGTTTGTGGGCAGCAGGCAAATCCGAAATCGATGGAAAAGCTTGAAAGACCTCCCGGCGGTGACCGAGGAGTCATGTGCGATGAGCAAAGACCTTCGCAGGCGCGGCTTCCGTTTCGTCGGCCCGACGATCTGCTACGCGTTCATGCAGGCGACCGGCCTCGTGAACGACCACGAGACGACGTGTTTTCGTCATAGAGAAGTCGCGAAGGCGGTCGCCCGGAGCGGGAAACGTCGGTGACCATGCCGACCGCGCGCGCGTTTACAACGATGCTTGTAAGGGGCGTGAAGTAAGCTCGCGCGCAAGGTCTCGAACGCTGAAACCCATTGACACTATTGGGATTTTGGCATAACCTTCAAAGGTTATATTCGTTTTTTAGAAGGGTTTTTCATGCGAGCTCTTATCACCGGGATTACCGGATTCGCCGGGAGCCATCTGGCGGACTACTGCCTCGAGCGGGGTGATGTGGATGTGTACGGGATCATCCGCTGGCGAAGCCGCACGGAGAATATCGAGCACCTAGAGGGCAAGATCAAGCTACTCGAGTGCGATCTTCGCGACGCGACATCGACGCGCCGTGTGATCGAAAAAATTTCCCCTGAATACATCTTTCATCTGGCCGCGCAGAGTTTCGTTCCCACGAGCTGGCACGCTCCGACGGAAAGTCTGATAACGAACGTTATCGGACAGCTCAACATTTTCGAGGCCGTTCGCGAGCTCGATCTGAAATGTCGCATTCAGATCGCGGGATCGAGTGAAGAATACGGCATGGTTTACGAGGACGAATTGCCCATCAAGGAAAGCAATCCGTTTCGACCCCTGAGCCCGTACGCGGTGAGCAAGGTTGGACAGGACATGCTCGGGTACCAGTACTTCATGAGTTACAAAATGGATATCGTACGCACGCGGGGATTCAATCACACGGGCCCTCGGCGTGGATCGGTGTTCGTGGCCTCTGATTTCGCCAGGCAGATCGTCGATATCGAAGCGGGTCGCAGGGACCCGCTCCTGTTCGTCGGTAACCTCGATGCCAGCCGGGATTTTTCGGACGTTCGGGATGTGGTGCGGGCATACTTTCTTGCACTCGAGAAGGGAAAGGCGGGCGAGGCGTACAATATCTGCTCCGAGAAAGCCCATACGATCCGCGAGGTGCTCGACATGCTGCTCGCTTTGACCGACGCGAAAATCGAGGTCAAACAGGATACCACCCGCTTGCGGCCGTCTGATGTGCCGCGACTTCTCGGTGACTCGTCGAAGTTCCGTAACGAGACCGGTTGGAAGCCGGAGATTCCTTTCGAGACGACGTTGAGGGACATCCTCGAATACTGGAGGCAGAGGTAACAAGGTGGCGGATCGTCGGGTAGTGGTTACCGGATGCGGCGGTTTCGTGGGCCGGTATCTCACGGCGCTGCTCGCTGAAGAAGGATTCGACGTCTGGGGCGTGGATGTCAAACCGGATGTACCGGATCTTCCGTTATCGGAATACCGAAGTATCGATCTGCAATCGAAAGCGGACGTCGAAAAGCTTCTCAAAGACGCACAAGCCGGAAGCATCATTCACCTCGCAGCTCAGTCGAGCGGCGGCATATCGTTTCGAAAGCCACACGAGACGATTGTGAACAATTCTCTTTCGGTGCTGCATATTCTCGAGGTGATGCGGACGTCCGAAGCGAAGGTGCGATTGCTTGCCATCGGTTCGGCGGATGTCTATGGCTCGGTGGAGCCGGTGGACCTTCCGCTTGTCGAAACAATGCCGACCCGGCCGAACAATCCGTATGCGCTCAGCAAGGCGATTCAGGAGGAGTGTTGTGCTCTGTACGCGTCGGTGTACGGGGTTGACGTTGTTTCGACCCGGAGCTTCAATCACACCGGTGCCGGCCGCCCCGATACGTTCGTTCTGTCCAGCTTCGCCCGCCAGGTCGTCGAAATCAAGAAGGGTAAACGGAAACCTGTGGTCAATGTCGGCAACATCGACGTCAAGCGCGATTTCTCGGACGTTCGCGACGTCAGCCGGGCGTACGTGCTCCTGCTCGATGGGGGCGAGAGCGGGCAGATTTATAATGTGTGCTCCGGCACTTCAAGAAGCCTCCGGGAAATACTGGAACGTCTCGCAGAGCTCGCCGGTATCGAATTGAGAATCGAGGTAGATAAGGAACGGTTGCGTGCAGCCGACATAAGGGAACTCAGGGGCGATGCGTCCAGGTTGATCGCCGCGACGGGCTGGCAGCAGTCGATACCGTTCGATGACACGCTTCAGTCGCTGCTGGACGAGTGGGACGCCCGCCTCTCCTAATTGAGATGATATACGGAGGACTTGAATGATACGGATATGCATGATTGGCACCGGCTACGTCGGGCTCGTGTCGGGGTCGTGTCTTGCGGATTTTGGCAATACGGTCCGGTGTGTGGACATCGATACCGATCGCATCGACACGCTGCAAAAGGGGGGTATGCCCATCTTCGAGCCGGGCCTGCAGGACATGGTCATTCGCAACATCGAGAGCGGGAGACTGATCTTTACGACGAATCTGAAAGAGTCCGTCGAAAACTCCGACGTAATTTTCGTCGCCGTGGGCACGCCTTCGTTTCCCGACGGCTCGACCGACCTCAGTTATGTGACCGAGGCGTCCATATCCATAGCCCAGCATTTGAACGGTTACAAGGTAATTGTCCAGAAGAGTACCGTGCCGGTCGGTACGACGCGGTCCCTGGAAAAGATTCTGCGCGAGCACGCGCCGAAGGATGCCCACTTCGACATGGTTTCGAATCCTGAGTTTCTCCGTGAAGGCTCGGCCGTCGCCGATTTTCTTCGACCGAACCGTGTCGTCATCGGGGTCGAATCGGACCGAGCACGCGAGACAATGAGGGAAGTCTACCGTCCGCTGTACCTGATCGAGACGCCGAACCTTATGACGACGCTCGAGACGGCGGAGCTCGTCAAATATGCAAGCAACGCGTACCTCGCCACGAAAATCTCGTTCATCAACGAGATGGCGGCGATCTGTGAGGAGGTCGGTGCAGACATCGATGACGTGGCTAAAGGGATGGGCCTCGATCAGCGCATCGGGTCGAAGTTCCTTCACGCGGGAATCGGTTTCGGCGGGTCGTGTCTTCCGAAGGATGTTGCCTCGCTCGTTCATCTGGCGAAGACGAAGGGGTATGATCCCGGTATCATCGAGGCGGTCCTCGAGATAAACCGCTCACTCGCGCCGAGGGCGGTAGACAAGGTGAGAAATGTACTGGGCACACTTTCGGGCAAAACAATCGGGGTGCTCGGGCTCGCGTTCAAGCCGAACACGGACGACCTCCGGGAAGCGCCTTCGATTCGGATCATCACGCAGCTGATCAAGGAAGGCGCCGACGTTCGTGTGTTCGATCCGGTCGCGATGGACGCATTCGAAAGCGCGGTTGGCCTCGCCGTCGTGCGCTGCAAGAACGCGTACGACGCGGCGGAAAACTGCGACGGGCTGCTTCTGGTAACGGAGTGGAACGAGTTTCGAGAAATGGATCTCACGCGTCTGCACAAAGTGATGCGGAAGCCTGTTTTCATCGATTGCCGGAACGTGTATAAGCCGGAGCGAATGAAGGAAGTCGGATTCCGTTACGACTCGTTCGGTCGTGGAGTGGAACAAGGAGGGTCCAAGTGATTGATGGCGTTGTTGTCAAAAAGCTGAAAGTCATTCCGGACGAACGCGGGTACCTGATGGAAATGATGCGGGCCGACGACGACTTCTTTCAGAAGTTCGGCCAGATCTACATGACGGTCGTATATCCCGGTGTTGTCAAGGGCTGGCACTATCATAAGAAGCAGACGGACCACTTTGTCTGCGTGAAGGGCATGATCAAGGTGGCGCTCTATGACGGGCGCGAAGACTCTCCGACCCACGGAGAGGTCAACGAGTTCTTCCTCGGCGAGCAGAACCGGATTCTCCTCGTCATTCCGAAGCTCGTGCTTCACGGCATGAAGGGCGTGGGTACCGAACCCGGGCTGCTGATCAACTGTCCCACGGAGATGTACGATTACAAGAATCCGGACGAATTCCGAGTCGATCCGCACGACAACGACATTCCCTACGACTGGTCGGGGAAGGACGGATAGAGTGGCTTTCTTCAAATCGATTCTGGTAACCGGTGGCGCCGGTTTCATCGGCTCGAACTTCGTGCGACGGATTTTCAATCGTCATGGGGACTGTAACATCACCGTACTCGATGCACTGACCTACGCGGGCAACCTGGAAAACCTCGAAGGTATCGTTGGCGACGATCGTGTGACATTCGTCAAGGGATCGATCGCCGATTCTAACGTAGTTATGGAAGCAATGGACGGTTGCGAAGCTGTGTTCAACCTGGCGGCGGAGACGCACGTCGACCGGTCCATTCACGAAGCGACGACGTTTATCGACACCGACATTCTCGGTACCTACACCCTGCTCCGTGCCGCGATGGAGCACAACGTAAAGCGGTTCATACAGATCTCGACAGACGAGGTCTACGGAAGCTCGTCCGGGGACAATTTTGACGAGACGGCACAACTCAATCCAGGCAATCCGTACTCAGCGAGCAAGTGTGGTGGCGACCTGATGTGTCTGGCCTTTCACAACACGTTCGAGGTGCCGGTGGTGATCACGCGAAGCTCGAACAACTTCGGGCCGTATCAGCACGTTGAGAAGTTCATTCCACTTTTCATTACAAATACGATGGAGGGCAAGGAACTCCCGCTCTACGGCGACGGGATGCACGAGCGCGACTGGATCTACGTCGAAGACAATTGCGCGGCACTGGAGAAAGTCTCGACGGACGGCAAGAGCGGCGAGATCTATAATATTGCCGTGGGGAAAAGCCAGCCGAACCTCCATATCGCGAAACAAATTCTCAAACTGCTGGATGTGCCCGAGTCGCGAATCGTGTTCATCGAAGATCGCAAAGGCCACGACCGCGCCTACTTGTTGGACAGCAAGAAAATCGAGGCCCTCGGCTGGAAGCCCGAGGTCGACTTCAATAGCGCGATGGAGAAGACCGTATCGTGGTACAGGGACAACCAGAAGTGGTGGGAGAGTGTGAAGTCGGGTACCTTCCGCGAGTATTACAAGGCGC
>JAPUJU010000364.1 GCA_027296025.1 bacterium | reverse complement strand
GTGAATTCCCATTCGGCTGGGTTTTTTACGATACGGGGGAATGGTGGCAGTGAAAGTGATTGCCCATAATGTAAGAATATTGCTCCGAATCTGAGCAACTTACCGGTGGACAGGAAACAGAACGCAGCCCGAAGACCGAATCTCTCGACCATAATACAACATCTCAAAAACACCATCATGCCAAATCGTCTGCTTCTGATGTTCCTCGGCTCGCTTCTGGGCGCTCCCAGTCTGCGTGCGAACGAACGTCCCAACATCGTCTTTTTCTTCACCGACGACCAGACGACCAGCACGCTCGGCTGCTACGGAAATCCAATCGTCAAAACGCCGAACATCGACTCGCTGGCCGAGCGGGGCACGCGATTCGAAAACGCGTTCGTGAGCCATTCGATCTGTTGGGTGAGCCGAACGACAATACTAACTGGGCTGGTGGGACGCAGCTACGGCACGCCGAGTCATCCCGAGCGAGCGCGGCCCGATGCCGTCGAGACGCTGTATTCCGACATCTTGCGCAATCACGGTTACCGCACTGGTCACTTTGGAAAATGGCACGCCAAGATGCCAAAGGGTTACAAGAGAGAGGACCACTTCGATGAGTTCGAGGCGATTGGGCGAAATCCTTATTACAAAAAACAACCGGATGGGAGCCTGCGGCACGAGACGGAATTGATCGTCGATCGCGGGATCGAGTTCGTTAAAAATCAGCCGAAGGACAAGCCGTTCGCACTGAACATGTGGTTCAACGCCTGCCACGCCGAGGACGGCGATCGTCGCCCCGGCATAGGGCATTTCCCGTGGCCGAGAGCGGTCGATGGGATGTATGAGGAGGCCGTGATGCATCCGCCGCGGCTGAATGATCCGGAGATTTTTGACGCCCAGCCCGATTTTCTGAAAACGACGATCAACCGCGAGCGCTTCTTCTGGCGGTGGAACACGGACCAAAAATATCAGACCAACATGCGCGCCTATTTCCGCATGGTCAGCGGGATCGACGGGGCGATCGGGCGTTTCATGAACGCGCTGGAAGAAGCCGGGCTCGCCGAAAACACGATCATCGTTTACTCCGCGGACAACGGCTATCACATGGGAAACCGCGGCTTGGCCGGCAAGTGGTCGCACTACGAGGAATCGCTCCGCGTGCCCCTCATCGTGGCCGATCCGCGTGTACCCGAGGCGCAGCGTGGCAAGGTAACCAATGCCCTCGCACTCAATCTCGACTTGCCGGCGACGTTTCTCGATTGGGCGGGGGTTGAGGTGCCAGAACGCTATCAGGGCCGCAGTTTGAGGACCCTCGTCACCGAAGGGACACTGGCTGATTGGCGCACCGAAACCTTTCACGAGCACTTTGCCGTGCGGAATCGCATCCCTGCGTTTGAAGGCCTGCGCAACGAACAATTCAAGTACGTCCGCTACTTCGATCATGGGAACCACGAGTTTCTCCACGACCTGAAGGACGATCCCGACGAACTCATCAATCTCGCCGACGATCCGAAGCACGCCGACACGCTCAAGGCCATGCGCGAGCGCACAACAAAACGCGTTGCCGAATACGGCGGACCGCTCGATCCGCTGCTGAAAGGCAAATTTACCGCGTCCACCGTCCCGCGTCCCGAGGCCTCCGCCGCCGTCACCGTGAAGCCGGGCAATGACGGCTTCGTCCAACTGTTCAATGGTAAAAACCTCAACGGCTGGGAGGGTGATCCGAGACACTGGTCCGTCCAAGAAGGTGCGATTACTGGCGTGACTGATGGCTCGCTGAAGATGAATCGTTTTCTCACGTGGAAAGGCTCGACCATTCGCAATTTCGATGTGCAAGTGAAGGTGAAAGTTAGTCCCGGTGGCAACAGTGGCATTCAGTACCGCGGCACCTCGCGGCCCGACCTCGGACTCGATATCGTGACCGGTTACCAATGTGATGTTGTGGCAAACACGCCAAAATACAACGGCATGCTTTACGAGGAAAAAGGCCGCCGCATCCTGTCTCACACGGGCGAAAAAGTCATCATCGATCCCGAAGGCCAGCCGTGGGTCGTGGGCCAGCTGCCTTTCAAAGAGTTCGCGCCCGGCGAGTGGCACGACTACCGCGTTCTTGTTTGCGGAAATCGTCACCAACACTGGATCGACGGCTACCCCACTGCGGATCTCATCGACCTCGATGAAAACGGCCGCGCCCTCGAAGGCGTCCTAGCCGTTCAAGTCCACGTCGGCCCCCCGATGAAGATTCAATTCAAAGATTTCAAGATCAAGCACCTGCCGGATGACTTGCCCTTGCAGAAAGCCGAAGACCACCAGATCCCCGATGACACGTATGGGGTGAGGCCGCAGGGAAAACTTCCGAAGGGGTGGAAGGCACCGGTTTATGGCAAGCGATGAAATAGACATTCGGGGATGCCAACGAGTAAGACGTTGATCCCCTAAACAGTTCGCCACTCTAAGCGACAATTTCTGAAACCGCCTTTGACACCGACTGCGGCCATCCATATCTTCCACTGATCATCAATCACGGCACCGATCGAGCCGTCCTCTGACCACCCCAGCAAGATGCGCTGGGCTCGATGCGCTGGCAGGCTTCGGTGGGGCTTTCCTCCGCAGTTATAACCCGGTGGGCGGTCGATGCCGCGGTATATTCCGCCAAGCTCTTCTACAGGCCGTAAGCATCTGAAGCGATTACGGAGCGATGGGCACAAGGGATTAACTTTGGATGTCGCACCTTCGCGCCGTAGATACGCCCGCAGCGGTTTTGCAGCTCATCAAACCGGTATTTCAGGAACCCGTAGAGGGCCTCCGGAGGCTTGGTATCCAGCCATCGCCGGGCCAGGTGTTGCATCGCCGCGTCGTATTTTTCTTGGGAATGGCTGTGGGCATAGCAACGCCCCGAAAAACGGCGAATATCTCCGTCAAACCGTGGGCTAATGTGCCACAGCTCGTGAATGATCGTCGTCAACTTCTCCAGCAAGTCGACGTCCATGAAGCGGGGCATGTAAAACGTCAGAATATAAAGCCGTTCGCGACCATCCGGTCCATACAGCCGCTGCACCGTGTAAGTTTGACTTTGGCGCGTCGTATAAAGAGAGCCCGCCTTGAAACGCATCGGTGTTAACGTTGCGTAGGTTCCATAGCTGGACCGAGTGCGAGCCTGAGCAAATGCGATCGCGACCAGATCAAGATCAATG
>JAPUJU010000363.1 GCA_027296025.1 bacterium | reverse complement strand
CGGAGTATACGGCGCCGCGAACCATGTGCCGTTTCCCCGTTGTCAGTGTATCCACCGTCGTTGGATCAAAACGGATGGTTCGGCGCGGCGCGACCAGCCGGAGCGCCGGATCTCCCAACAGGTTGTATTTCTGATTGTTTTCTTCTGTGATGACAGACCCCGGGACACGCATCAGCGCGGCCGTCGCTGCAGCGGCCACGACCGTACCGAGCGGCGTCGGAAATCCCGGATCTTGTGGATACGGAAAAATATTTTCGAAAATCCGATACGCAAAAATCGCATTGCTTCCGATGAAGGTGAGTTCTGACGCAGTAATGTTCGCGATCGTCCCGCCGCCGTCACGGAGAATAAGTTTTTCGGAAAGACTTTTCCCGGATGGTTTCGCAAAATCACCGACTGTGCAGCTCAACGCCATAAACAAGGGCAATCGTAGGCCGTTGAAAAGCTCGCCCACATCCGATTCGACGAACACCTGCTCGTCCGCCAGCTGCGCCGTACTGCCATGACCGATGTAATTGATCAGAAGCGCGCCACTGTTCCACACGTCGAGGAGGGCAATCCGGCTCCCCGGCTTGTTGCTCCCAACCGTGGGAAATTCCGTGAGGTACACTTTGTGCGCTTCGAGGTACGGTGCCAGGTGAAAAATCGAGTCGTTTCCCGGAGAGAAGTGCGCGATGATTTCGGATTGCTGGACGAACTGCGCCTGGTTCTGGGACGACGGAGAGACCTCGTCGTCCGCAACGAGAACCACCCGGTCACGCCACGTACCGAAATTCGTCGACGTCTCGTAGGCGATTACCCTATCGACGAGGAACTGTGCTTCGGCCACCGACCCCGCCGGCAACCGGCCGGCACCGACATCAGGCAGCCCGCGTCCGCGCGAATCCGCCGCATCGAGCAGCACGAACCAGTCATCGGTGACATACGCATCAAAACGGGGGTCGAGGTTCAGGCCGGTCGTGACCCAGTCAACGTTCTGGGTCTGCAGGTTGTTCTGAAAATCCAGATTCGCGTCCCCCAACAGGAGAAGGAACGTCAGCGATGGTGCGCCGGTACTCTCGGTGAAGTTGTCGTAGAGGAACTTGCAGTAGTTGCGGATGGCCATCGCGTCCGGCTGGCCGCCCGAAAAGTTGTCGAACACCTGCTCGGTCGTAGCAAGAGTCACTCGCGGCGTCGAATAGAACGGCATGATGTTTTCGCGATGATTCTTCATCACGTTCGCAGCGCCCACGAACTCCGACGGCGTCACGATAACCAGGTGAGGCCCCACAGTAATGTTTCGCAGATCGACCGGAGAGTACCGCTCCATGGTGTCCGGCGTTCGGAACGCTGCTGATGTACCCGCCCAGAAATACTGGCGGTTCGTACCGGCGGTCGCATCGAAACGGACGGTACGCGCTGTAGTACCGGTCACTGAGAATCCCGTCAAGGTTCTCGGCTGATATGCATCGGTAATGTCAAAGAGATAGAGCGTTCCCGAGTTCGCGAAGTCGGTCACACTGTACGTTTGTGTCCCCGGCGTGCCACTGGACGAGAACAACAGCCGGTCGCCAGTCGCCTTCAGCATCCGCTCATAGAAGACGGAGAAAAAAGCGAAGTACATGAAGTCGCTCGGATTCAGTATTCTGGGAATAAAAAGAGAAAGCGTGTTCGTGCCCTCGACGAGAAAATTCCCGGGGATTGAAACGGGCGTCCCGTTCTTGAACCGCGCGCTGTTGCTCGACACACTCCATGTAACCGGTCCGATTAATTCATTGTTGACGCGGTAGAATACCTGATGATCGTTGTTCGAACCGGCCGCGAAGCATGCGCTCGAAATGCAGTACGGAGCGATCGCAATCGATTCGAAGGTCTGCGGCTGCGACGTCACCAGATCCTGAATCGTGAACTGTTGAACGAACACGTTCGCGGTCGTGTTGGCCGTGATGTCGAACCAGACCCAGCCGTCACCCCCAAAGTTCAGCCGCTCGACGCGGTCCTTTTCGAAATACAGCCGATCCTGAAACGACGTGACATCGGGGCCCGGACCCGGCGCGGAGCCGACCGCAGCCATACGGCCCGGCGCGCCGCCAAACCCGCCACCATCATCCCAGCTCAAATAGTAGACGTTGTCCTTCGCCCGCGAATGCCTGTGGTAGGAGCTTCGCGAGGCCCCGCTCTCGTAGAGATCGACCCACTCCTTCTCCGCTACGGCATGAAAGACGATGCGATCGTTCGGATTGAACATCCCGTCGCCCCCGTACTCGACGAGAATGTCGCACTCGGTCATCCACTTGCCGACATTCCACGTGCCCTCGGAATCCTGGAACGGTTGCTCGCTTGCGTTCCACCGCTCCTGCGCCCTGCCCCCCGCCGTGAACAGTCGGAAGCTCGTCGGATCCATGATTCCGGAGATGTTCACGCCACTCGCGGCAAGATTAGTTCCCGTAATCTGGTAGGCACCCGTCGCACTCACGCGTATCTTCAGCCAGTTGGGTGAGAGGTCGAAGTGAGGGTCGGCCGGCATCCTCGCCGTTCGCTCCGGTGTCATTGCGCTCCGAAGGGCGGGAAACACAGCGTCGTTAATAACCAGACTTCGGAGCATCGGATCCGCATCACGCGGAGCCGTCGTCCGCGAACCCGGTGTGTACCTTACATGGATGTCGTATCCGGCCCACACGCGCTCGAAGCCCTTCGAGTAGTCGACCTGTGACCCGTAGCAATTGATCGCAATGACACGTGTCTTGCGATACATGTACGGCCCGACGACATCGAACGGCTCCTCGGGCAACATACCGTCTTTCCGGGGTACCGGGTCGGGGCTGTTCCCCTCTTTCGTACCCATTTTCGGCAAATCTCCGGAACTGTCTTCGAAACGGCCGCCGCTTATCGTGACCCTGAAATCTCCGGTCGGGGGAATCGCAACGAGGAACTGCGTGTAGGGAACCTGCGGCATTGCAGGCAGATCGATGAACGGCTGCGGACCCGCGCCTTTCGACAAAAAGTCCACGTGTACGGATAGCGCGCCGTTGCGTTCCTCCGTGAGGTGTACGCCGGCCGCCACGGGCGCGACCACCCCAATGGCATGCGCGCATACAATCGTGAATAGAAACGTACGATTCATCAGCGGTTCACACCTTGCTGTGTCGAGTTCAGTCGCGCGAATGCGCGTGAGGCCCTGAACACTTTTTGTTGATTCGACCGGGGGAATTTCCGCATGCCCGGTGGCCGGTCACGGTATACACACTAGCAGAAAGGCCGACGCCTTCACCTTCGGACGGGATTGTCGACGACAGGCTGGCGTATGTTGGACGAACTCCTTATGTGTCGAACCGCTGACACGATTGCCCCAGGGGTGGTGGGCGGGATTTCAAAGCAAGTTAAATCTTTAGAACTTATTGGCTGGTAACAAGATGTTACGACTTCCACATCCACTTTGTCAAGGCGAATCTTCCGTGAAGAAACCTATCTTCATGTACTTCTCGCGGCGAGATTCGATCAGTGCTGCTTCGTCGACGTGCCCGAGATAGTTCAGTTCCTCGTAGATGGCGCGTTTGAGTTCGGCGGCCATTGCCGACAGATCCCGGTGTGCACCGACCTCTGGCTCCTTGACGATTCGGTCGACAACCCCAAGGGAGACAAGGTGTTTTGGGGTGAGGTGAAGCGCTTCGGCCGCATCACGGTTCTTCGCGGGGTCCTGCCACAGAATGGCCGCGCACCCCTCCGGCGAAATGACGGAGTAGATCGAGTACTCGAGCATCAGAATCCGGTTACTCACACCCAGCGCCAGTGCGCCACCGCTGCCCCCCTCTCCGATTACGACGGAAACAGTCGGCACCCTGAGCGCCGCCATTTCCCGCAAATTGCGTGCAATCGCCTCCGCCTGGCCACGTTCCTCGGCACCGATTCCCGGATAAGCGCCCGGCGTGTCGATCAACGTAACGATCGGGCGTCGAAACTTTTCGGCGAGTTTCATGAGGCGTAGCGCCTTGCGGTACCCTTCCGGGTGGGGCATGCCGAAGTTGCGGTGGATGTTCTCCTTCGTATTTCGCCCCTTCTGGTGGCCGATGATCATACACCGTTTGTCCCCGATGCTGATCAAACCACCAACGATCGACGGGTCGTCGGCGAACGCCCGGTCCCCCCTCAACTCAACGAAGTCATCCGAGATTTCCCTTATGTAGTCAATCGTGTAGGGCCTGAGCGGATGCCTCGCCAGCTGAACGTACTGCCACGCCGTCAACTTCGAATAAATCTCGCTTCGGAGCTTTCGCGCCTTCTCTGTCAGGCGCTTTACCTCATCGTCGACGGGCACGTTCTGAACCGCCGCTGCCCTGTTTAGCTCGGTGATCTTATCCTCGAGCTCGATGATCGGTTTCTCGAAGTCCAGAAACTGGTTTGCTTTCATCCTGCCTATCCCGTAATGATGACCGGATACTCTTACCAGGGCATGTACCCGATATTGTCCGTTGAGGCCGCCACGTACCTCAAGCAAAAAAACACCCGCGACGCTGCGTTCCCCCTCTAAAATATGAAGCGCCAAGAGACGGCTCAAGCCATTTTCGAGGCACCGCGAACCAGGCTTACATTCTGAACCCCTACAGACGCGCAAAGGGCAGACAGCATATCGTAGTCCAGAGTTACGGACATGGATCGGGAGCGCACAACACAGGCCTTCTTGCCCTTCTGCTGGAGATGAAGGAAAACCTTCGCGTCCCCGGTGCGTCCCTCGAGCAAATGCTTGATTTCGGAGAGGCGTTCCTGTCCCGTCTCGTCGATGTCGACGGTGATGTGCAGCTCCTTCGATGCGGGCGGACGGTCCTCGCTGATCGGTATCACATTGCTTACGAGGAGTTTTCCCTCGCCGCCGTTCCGCGTCGACACCTTCCCCTCCATCAGCACAACCTGATCTTCTCGGACGAATTGTTTGTTTTTTTCGAGCGC
>JAPUJU010000362.1 GCA_027296025.1 bacterium | reverse complement strand
CTTTGCGCGCGGCTGCGACGTCCGCATAGAGGACAGCACCGGTCGATTCGCCGCATTGTCTCTCCAGGGCCCGACCTCGCGGAACGTTTTGAACAACGTCTGCGATCAGCCGGTGGACGAACTCAAGTATTTCTGGATGATGAGCAATACGATCGAAAAGGCGGAAGTGTTTGTGTCGAGAACCGGATACACGGGTGATCTTGGTTACGAGATCTGGATCGAGAACGAAGATGCAATCTCCGTGTACGACGCGTTGATTTCCGGCGGAACTCCGTTCGGTCTGGAACCGGCGGGGCTCGACGCGATGGACGTCACCCGGATCGAGGCGGGGTACATGCTCAACGGCGTCGACTACTACAACGCGACCCACTGCCTGATCGAATCGCGAAAGTCGACCCCGTACGAACTCGACCTCGGCTGGATGGTCCGGCTTAAGCGGCCGCCGTTCAACGGAAGCGTTGCGCTCAAGAAGGAGAAAGCCGCAGGACCGGTGCGAAAACTCGTGTGTGTCGACGTCGACTGGGACGAGCTCGAGGCACATTTCAATAAGATCGGGCTGCCGGCCGAAATCAACAATGGAGGCTGGAGGGAACCGGTGCCTGTTTACAATGATGCCGGCGAGCAGGTTGGTTACGCCACCAGCGGTGCCTGGTCACCGATTCTCAAGAAAAACCTCGCGCTCGCTACCGTTCAATCGGCTTACGCGGTGGTCGGGACGAAGCTCCGGTTCGAGGTAACCGTCGAATACCGCCGCCTGACCGTTCTCGGGACCGCAGTAAAAAAACCGCAATTCGATCCGGAAAGGAAACGCGCATAATGCCAAGGAAGTACGACGCGATCATTGTCGGCGGCGGGCACAACGGCCTTGTTTGCGCGGCCTATCTGGCGAAGGCGGGGAAGTCGGTGCTCGTGCTGGAGCGTAGGCATGTCCTCGGAGGTGCGGCGGTCACGGAAGAACTTCATCCGGGGTTCAAGTTCTCTGTTTTCGCGTATGTGGTGAGCCTTTTCAGACCCCACATCATCCGTGAGCTGAACCTAGCGCGTCATGGCCTCGAGATCATTCCACTCGAAGCCTCCTTTCTTCCTCTGCCGGACGGCGACTCGCTGTGCCGTTGGGCCGATCCTCAACTGACGCGACGTGAGATCGAACGTTTCAGCAAAAAGGACGCGGAGGTTTATGCTGAGTTCGGACAGACCATGATGAAGATGGCGTTCTTCGCGAAGAGCATCATCGATCATCCCGCGCCGGATCCAACCTCCAGAAAACTCTCCGAGCTTTTGAAAATGCTCGGGCTTGCGAAGCGATTCAAGTCCCTGGGCTCGGACCTGACATACCTTCACCTGAAGATGCTGACGATGAGCGCCCTGGATTTTCTCGACATGTGGTTCGAGTCTGACGTGCTGAAAGCACCGATGTCGGTGAGCGGCATCATCGGCACATTCCTCGGTGTGCGTTCGCCCGGGACGGCGTATGTGCTTCTCCACCACTATATGGGGGAGATCGACGGGGCGTTCCGTTCGTGGGGATTTGCGAAAGGCGGCATGGGGCGGGTCAGCCTCGCCGTGGCTTCCGCGGCGTTAGAGTTCGGGACAGAGATTCGCACCGAGGCGCCGGTGCGGCAGTTTCTCATCAAGAACAATTCATGCAAAGGTGTCGTTCTCGAAAACGGGGACGAGTTAGAAGCGAAGGCCGTCTTCTCGAGCCTGGACCCGAACCGAACGTTCATGCGTCTCGTCGGGCCCATGCATCTCGACCCCGAGTTCAGACAGCAGATCCGACGATACAAACTTCGCGGGAGCTCTGGCAAAGTGAACCTGGCCCTCGACCGTTTTCCGGAGTTCGCCTGCCGGCCGGGCGCCGGACCACACCTGCGCGGCGACGTGGCCATTGCACCGAGCACGCAGTACCTCGAGAAAGCTTATGACCAGGCCAAGTACGGTGAGTTCTCCGAGAGGCCGTATCTGAACATCGTCATTCCATCTCTTGTCGACCCGAGTCTGGCGCCGCCCGGCAAACACATCCTGTCAGCGTTCGTTCAGTATGCGCCCTATCATCGCGACGGCGGGCCGCAGACGTGGCCGAAGCATCGAGAAGCATTCGGGGATGCAGTTGTCGATACGATCGCCGAGTACTGCCCGAACATCAAGGAATCGATTCTTTACCGGCAGGTGTTGACGCCGTTCGACATCGAGCAGATGACGGGCCTCAGCGAGGGCAACATATTTCAGGGTGAGTTGAGCATGGAACAGATGTTATTTCTGCGTCCGGCTCCGGGATGGGCGAGATACCGGTCGCCAATCCGAAACCTGTGGATGTGTGGGTCGGCCAACCACCCCGGCGGTGGCGTGATGGGAGCGCCGGGCGAGTTGGCTGCGAAAACATATCTCGGCACGGTACGTTGACATGACGAAAGAAAAGACACGATACGACGCAGTCGTGATCGGCGCCGGACACAACGGTCTGACGACAGCGGCCCTCCTCGCGAAGAAGGGGCGTAAGGTGCTCGTTGTAGAACGGCGCGACTCGATAGGAGGGCTCGCCGCATCGGAAGAGTTCTACAAGGACTACCGTGCCCCCGCCATCCTGCACAGCACGACGAGTGTCCGCGAGAGGGTTGTCCGGAAGCTCAACCTGCGCAAGTTCGGACTGGAAATGGACGCGACGCCACCCCCCGTCTTTTCGCCGCATACAGAAAATCGCGGACTCCTTCTGCATTACGACCCTGAGAAAGCGTACGACGAGATCGCGCGCTTCTCGAAACACGACGCGGAACGGTACGCAGACTATCGAAAGTTTATCGGTAAGGTCCGCCGGTTCATCAACAGTGTTTTCGATGACACGCCGCCCGACCTTGCAAGCGGTGGCAGGAGGGATCTCTGGCGGATGGTGATGAAAGGGGTGGCGTTTCAGCGTCTCGGCAAGAAGACGATGATGGAACTTTTTCGGATCGGACCGATGTCGGTCGCAGATTGGCTCGATGAGTGGTTCGAAACAGATCTTCTGAAGGCGTCGCTGGCCGGCCCCGCGATCTACGGGTCGTTCACGGGTCCGCGCTCGCCGGGAAGTGCGTTCAATCTTCTCTTGTGGGAGTGCGCCCAGGGACCTGCGGTCAAGGGTGGTGCTCCAGTGCTCGTCCGAGCGCTCGAGGAAGCGGCCCGTGAGCTGGGTGTCACGATTCTAAAAGGCGTGCGGGTCTTCCGCATTAACGTCTCGGAAGGCCGCTCGTCCGGAGTGACACTCGAAAACAGTCAGGAAATTCCGGCCCGCGTCGTGGCGGCGTCGTGTGATCCGAAGACGACGTTTCTCGATCTCGTCGAGAGCCGAGAGATCAGCGAGTCGCTTGAGCACCGAATGCGCCACTTCCGCTCTTTCGGAACGACGGCTAAGGTAAACGTCGCGCTAAGTTCACGCATCGATTTCGACGACAGAAAGGGCGAGGTCGTGGAGTTTATCCGCATCGGGGAGAGCCTCAACGATCTCGAGCGCGCATTCGACGCGGTGAAGTACGGACGCATATCGGAGCGCCCAGTGCTGGACATTTATGTTCCGACGTTTCAGAACAAGGATTTCGCGCCAAAGGGACACGCGGTGTTTTCCGTGCTTTTCCACTTCGCCCCTTACGAGCTACGCGGGGGATGGAACCAGGCTGAACGGGATTCGCTGGCAGAGAAGGTGATCGAAACGCTCTCATACTACGCGCGGGGTATCGAGGATTCGATCGAAGCATGCCGTGTCCTGTCGCCGCAAGACATAGAGACCGATTTCGGAACGACACAGGGACACATCTATCACGGAGAACACGCGATCGACCAGATGCTCGTGCGACCGTTGCCGGAATGCTCCCAATACAAGACGCCGATTTCAGGTTTGTACCTGTGCGGGAGTGGCTCGCACCCGGGTGGGGGGCTCACGTGTGCGCCCGGCGAGCTCGCCGCCCGCTCGATTCTCGCCTCGAGTTGATTTACTGTTTGATCGTACTTTCGTCGAGCAGGCGGCACCCTTCCATCAGTATCGTCTCATTGCTTTCGAAAATGTTGTCCGGAGGGAAATGCTCTTCGGGCTCGGCTGCGAACGCCCCGTTCTCTCGCCACGCGATTACGCGGTAGATTGCCTCGACACCGGTAAGCTTGCCGCATTCCCCGTTCACGAGCTTGCCTTTTCGAAGGTATATGTCGGCACTTTCGTCGGCCGTGTTGTGCAGACTCACATGAACCGTCTTGCGACTATGGCCGAGCGTTTGAATGAGGTCGATAAACGCAAAGGCCTTGAAGTTTGCTGAGAATCCTCTCGGCTTGTCAGGTTTTCGGGTTTTCTGAGATATGCCTCGAACAGACTTGGAAATACGCGCGGCAATAATTTCGAAGTCATAGGGATGCGAAAAAACGTCATCAAATCCCATATCGAGCAGGTCCAGAATAACCGACGAATCGCTGGTTTTCGTAATGGCGTAGAGAAGCACGGCCGAGTTGAGTTTGAAAAAGCGGATCGCGTGGCTGATCTCATCTGGAAAGCTCTCGCGATGGATCAAGAGCGCCGCCGGTGTTTGCCGCTTACACAGGTCGTGCGCCTCGGCGAGGTCGTCGACAATGAACGTGCTGAAACCGGACGCGCTCAAATGGCTCTCAAATTTCTTCGTGAGCGAATCCACACGCCCGACGATGAATATCTGGTTGAACGATCCAGTCTCACGGCTCTCGTTGTGTCGGTCGAACAGGCGGATATAAGCCTCAACGACTTCGAGCGATGCGAGTTTGCCCGCCTGTTTCTTGAGGCCGCTCTTTATTTTCGCAACCGCTTTTTCTGTCGACCCCTCCACATTTCTGAAGATGACTCGGCGGTACCAGACGATGGCCAGGACCTGTGCAGCCAGGCTGACTTCGGAGATTGTCTCTTCGGTCTCGTTCGGATCGCGGTCCCCGGAAAGGTATTCGCGGAAGGCCCGGAGGACGCCCTCGACATCCCATGGAAAGTGAAGGGACTTCGCGTGCTCGAGCGACTTGTCAAGGTCGACGAAGGCGAGCGCCGTCGTTGTGTTCCTCTTCGGTGATGTGCCGGAGGGCGCTCCCGCGGGGACGAGAAGGTACGACGCGACCTGGAGCCCGTCCGTGGCGAGCCGCCGAACGCCGAGATTCCGGGCGAGGTTGTGAATGTCGTTGCAGATCAGAACATATGGCGGAATCCATCCCGCCGAAGCGCACCGCAGTTCCGCGATAATCTGAAGCGACCGCAGCAGGCTGCGAATGACGCGCCGGTATGGAACCGGATTCTGCAGCAGTGTCGCGCCGAGGTTTCCGTACGACGAAAGTTCCATCTGTCCCAGCTGGAACCCGCTCTTGCGGAGCCACGCGGAAAACCGCTCCACGTCGTTTTCAGAAACCAGCAAATGGTGGATCGGTTCCTTGCTCAACGTATTCTCGACCTCGGAGAGATTGGTCGCCAGATGTAGTTTGTATCCTTCGCGCTCGAAGACGGGTCCGAGGAGGTTCATCAGGTAGACGGATTTCCCGACGAGCAGAACGTGTCTTTCTTCGTTCGGCTCGTCGCCGGGACGTCGGGTTGTTCTCTTGCCAATATCATCGAACAGTTCCGGAAGGTCGATGATTCGATTCGATTCGATGACGTCGCCCCTGTAGTGCCTCTGTATCAGTTTCTTGATCGCCGCTTCCCCTGCCACAAATAAGACGATTCTGTTAGCACCAGTGGCCTGCTTGACCGACGCGACGATTTCCCGGTTCTCGGGGTCGGCGACGACAAGCTTCAACGTTTTTGGGCCTTCCATACCGATCGGAACCGCATAGAACTTTTCGGCAAGGTCGACGGGCAGCTTGTCGACAACGTCCGGGTCGACCTCCTGTGTCGCCTCATCGAATGCGGGAACGCCATACTGTTCAGCCAACGCGCTGACGAACTGCTCCTCGGTGAGGTAGCCCAACGCGATCAGGTGCGAACCGAGCCGGCCGCCGTTCGAGCGTTGCCTCTTGAGAGCTTCCTGGAGCTTCTCGTCCGTTACGAGCCCGAGGCGTATGAGTATGTGGTCCAAACGTTCGATGTTCATTACCGCGTTTCGGGTCTCTTCTACGTCGTCGGTATTGGTTCCGAACTTGCCGGCGCAGCTTTTACGTCCACTGCGAAGGAGGACGGGTCATGGGTGAATCGCATTGCCTTTTCGAGTGCTACGAGGTCGTTCAAAACGAGTTCCGCCAAATGTTGATCGAAAAACTGCATGCCTGTTTCAGGTGTGTCGTCGACCGGATGGCGTCGCGCCGTCAAATTATTGCGTTTCTGTGGGTTAACGATCGAAATCGAGCAAGTATCATGCCCGCGAGAAGGTTTCGCGCCGCCGGGTCAGCAGTCCTTAAGTTGTTGTTTTACAAGGGGGATGAACTTGTGGTTGGCGCCGGGAAACGGGTAGTCGTCGATTTCGTCTGCGAGAACCCAGCGATAATCGACAGGCCCGCCGAGTCTTACGTCGCCGGCTTCGTAGGCGCAGGAATATACGTCTGCGATAATCTGAAAATGGGAGTAAGCGTGAGTGACCTGTGCCATGTGCTTCACGACACGTACGGACAGGTTCGTTTCCTCCAGTATTTCGCGCGCACACGCCGCCTCGCCGGATTCTCCCTCGTGGATCTTTCCACCCGGGAACTCCCAGAGCCCGCCTAGCAGCCCCCGGGGCTCGCGTCGGGTTATCAACACACTGCTGCCTTTTTGAACGACTCCGATGGCAATGTGGTATCTGGGAATTTTCCTGCGCGCCGCCCGGACGGGGTAGTCGCTCTGTCGGCTCGAACGGCAGGCCTCGCACCAGCTGGAGAGGGGGCACACCTCGCACTCGGGGTTTGCCGGCCGGCACACGATGGCGCCGAGTTCCATCATTGCCTGATTGTGATCGCCCGGTTGCCGGGTTCGCAGCAGGGAGTCCGCGTGTTCTCTGAAAATCTTTGCTGCGCTCGATGTGTTCACCGGCTGGTCGATACCAAAGAGACGCGCGAGTACCCGTTTGACGTTGCCATCGACAACGGCGTAGGGAAGACCGAACGCGATGCTCATGACCGCCGAGCCGATGTACTCTCCGACGCCTGGTAGCTCACAAAACGCTTCGTAGTCATCCGGTATCCGTCCGCCGGAATTCTCGCACAGGATTCCGGCAGCGCGATGAAGGTTTCGTGCACGCGCGTAATAGCCGAGGTTTTCCCATTCCTTCAGCACGTCCTGCAAATCGGCGGCTGCCAGCGCCGACACGTCGGGATACTTCTTGATGAATCGTTCGAAGTAGGGAATGACCGTGTTGACCCGGGTCTGTTGCAGCATCACTTCGGAGACCCATACCTTGTACGGGTCTCCCGTGTCGCGCCAGGGAAGGCTCCGGCGGTTGGTGTTGAACCATTTCAGAAGTTCCCCCTGAAGCTGCGACGTCTGTCGCGCGGTCATCGGGGGAGTCTTCTCCATCGGATCAGCTGATCTGGATCATCCGGTCGACGGCACGTTTTGCTTTCACGCGGATTTCTTCGGGGACATCGACTTCGTAGCGGTTGAACTTGAGCGCATCGCGCGTCTGCTCGAGCGTTATCTCGTTCATATGCGGGCAGCGGACACTGCAGAGGCGGAGCATGTCCTTCTCCGGATTCTCGGCGATAATGTTATCGCCCATGCTGCACTCGGTCAGTAGCAGATAGCGGGGGGCTTTCGTGTCCTTTACGAACTTGATCATGGCCGACGTGCTGCCGGAGTAATCAGAGGCCTCGACGACTTCGGGGCTGCATTCGGGATGGGCGAGGACGACAACGTCGGGGAACTGCTTACGCACGTTTGTTATATCTTCGACTGTGAACTTCTCGTGAACTTCGCACCGACCGCGCCAGCCAATCATCGTGTACTGAAGGTTGGTTTCTTCGGGCGACGCCTGCCGCGGATCCTTGACGGGGAAAATGATGTGACGGCCGGTTTCGCGCGCAACGTTCTGCGCCAGGTATTCATCCGGAAGAAAGATCACAGTGTCCGAGTTCAGGGATTCGACCACCGCCGCGGCGTTGCTCGACGTGCAGCAGATGTCAGTTTCGGCTTTCACGTCGGCATAGCAGTTGATGTAGGTGACGACGGGTACACCGGGGTACTGCTTCTTCAGCTCTCGTACATCTTCCCCGGTTATGCTCGCGGCGAGCGAACAGCCCGCACGCGCCGAGGGGATGAGGACTGTCTTTTCCGGACTGAGGATTTTCGCCGTCTCGGCCATGAAACGTACGCCGCAGAACACAATCGTGCCCTTGTCTGTGTCCGCGGCCCGGCGGCTCAACTCGAGCGAGTCCCCCTTGAAGTCGGGAACCGAGTGGTAGAGCGCGGGCTCCATATAATTATGGCCGAGAATGACGGCCCCGATCTTTTCTTTGAGCTGGTTGATTTCGAAGGCCAGCTCCGCCTTGTACCGGAGTTCGAACTCAGGGACGACGTCCTTGAGCGCTGCATGCATCATGTCGTATGTGGATTCAACAGTTGCGTATTCCATGGTGGGGTCACCCTGGGTAAAAATCGCACGCAAGCGCTGAAATGTCAAGAAGCGGGCGGGGCCCGTCGGGGTCGGGCCCGCTGCCGAAGCGGTGCCTCGGGGGCGATATCGCGTTCTCAGTGCCCCCGAATACCGAGTTCTCCGAGGTCCCCGTGCTCCTCCATCACCTTTGCGAATAGCCGGTCCAACCGGCCGCGCACTTTCACGAGAACGAGCTCGTCCGGATCGAGTACGATGATATACACCTCGCGAATCTCGTCGTCGTCCGAGCGGTACATCACCCAGATAGACTCACCGTGCTCACGGGCTTTGATCGCCATTTCCCAGCCCTCATCCAGCAGCGACTCGAACCTTTGGGGTGTCCTCACTTCGGCGCCACGTGGAACGTGATTCGCCTCGTAGACGGCAACCTGGACCTTGCTCAAGTCGCCGAGATATTCGCGTGCCTCATGAACGTCGGCGTCCGGGACCAACCGGATGATGGTCCGCGCGAGGCCGAGGGAGATCGGCCCGAGGGAAATGGCAAACTCCTTTTCGAAGTGCGCATCTGGAATCTGACGCTCTATGTCTTTGCGCACGCTGTCGAGCTCCGGGGCCCAGAGGCAACCTGTCAGGCTTGTAAGCAGGAAAGCCACTCCCACGAGCGTGCCGATTCTCTTTGCAAGCATTGGACGCCTCCTAGGGATTGTACGCTCTCTTCTTGCGCCTCTTTGCTGCCTCTTCATCGTCGTCGTCATCGTCGTCGTCCGAAATGTGGATCCTGATGTCGTCATCGAACGCATTGACGATTCTTCCTATATCCTTGACGTTGAGAGTGCCGACGATGTTCACGAAGACAGCTTCATCATCGCCTTCCACTACCATGACAACGAGTCCCTCCAGAGTCTCATCGTTCTTTCCTGGCAGCATATGAATCGTGATGCTTTCGTCATGTTCACGGACGCGCACCGCCAGCTCCCAGCCCTTTTTTTCCAGCGTGCGCACGGCGCTCTCCGTCTTGTCTTTCATATCGTCGTAGTCCAGGCTATCGAAAACATGCACCCGAACGAGTTGAATGCCCGCGAGCACATCGACGAGTTCCGGGTCTTCATGACGCAGCGCTTCGATCGCCATTTTGAGTAGCGGACCCCTGAGAAAGACCTCGACCTTCGGCTCGGCATTACCGAAAATGCCCATCGCGTCGAAATCGACGTAGCCCGGCAGCTTTTTGTACTCGTCGTCCGGGGCGGCGATCGCATTAGAAAATGTGAACGGTAAAACGACGGCAATGATGAGCAGCACCTCGATCACTCTCCGTCGCACGATGCCAAGCGACTTGTTCATAGTGTTTAACCTCCATTGGTTTCGGGTTCGACGTCCGAGCCTTGATGGATCGACTCCAACGCCCTCTGCACCGGACGGATCAGACCGTTGCGAATCGCTTCATCACGTACGGCCTTTCCGGATCGCTCGCTGACTTCACCGACGTATGCGAGCGTCCATTTCAGGGCGGCCTGTGCCTCCGCCACTTCCTCCGGATCGATCGTCGTCCGGTTCACGCGTCCAACCCATATGGATGTCAGCACGATAGCGGCGACGGTGATGGTGGCAAGTGCGGGCCGCAGGCTCGGGGCCCACGCTCGCGCAAACCATTCTCGTATTCGGTTCGGTCCATCATCCGGTAGCGCCGTTTCGCGCACCCGCTCGACGACATCGTCCGGGCATTCGAGAGCCGGCAGTTGCCGAAGCTGCGTGAGAATCCTCTGCGCCTGTTCGACCTCTGCCCGGCAGGTGCGGCACGTTGCCGCATGATTCTCGAACCGTTCCTTCGCATCGTTCGAGAGCTCGTCATCGAGGAACGCTTCGATGTGCTTTCTCAGCCACCCGCAGTCGTGTGAAATGTCCGTCATTTTCCCCCCGGATCGTTGAGTCTCTCGCGAAGCATCCGCCGACCCCGGTGCAGATACGATTTCACGGTGTTGAGCGGTAGTTCAAGTGTTTCGCCGATCTGCTCGTATTTCATGTCCTGTATTTCCCTTAAGATGACAACGGATCGGTACGGTTCCTGGACAGTGGCCAGCGCGCGTTCGACCTTCGATCCAAACTCCCATGCCATGGCCATCTCGTCGGGCGCGGGTTCGCGTGAACGTGCGTTCACAAACTGTTCGGCGTCTCCATTGACGACGATCCGCGAACTGTACGCCTTGCGCCGTCGCACCACATCGATACACGCATTGCGGGTGACGCGCGCGAGCCACGCTCCGAGTGTGTCCTCGTTGATATCGTCTCTGTATTTCCACATACGAAGCAGCACTTCCTGGGTCACGTCCTCCGCCTCCTCCCGGTGAGCCAGGCTGTAGTATGCGAGGTTGTACACCCGGTCCTTGTGATCCCCCACCCAACGTTCGAATCGTTTGCCGGTCATGACCTATTGTTAAGACGCGCGACCCCGCAGAAATGTTACAACAATCCGTCATTGACAGGATAAGGGTTAAGGACTAAATTTAACCCTGGTTTAATTGTAGCCGGGTGGAGTAGTACGGCAGGCACGGCAGTCGAAGATTATGTCAAGGCTGTATCCAAGGTTATCGCTTGAAAACAAAAAGGTTACGCCGTCTCACGTGGCGGACAGGATCGGTGTGACCCAGGCCGCCGTCAGCAAGATGGTTCGCAGGCTGCAAGACCTGAAGCTGCTTCGCTACGATAAGATGAGGGGTCTGAGGTTGAGCGGGACGAGTGAAAAGGTGGCGCTGGAGGTTATTCGACGCGATCGTGCAAGAAACCGAGGACCCACGGCTTGACCCGCAGGGCAGGCCCATACCCAAACCTGTTAAAAGGGAGGAAGCAGAGTCATGAGAAACCTGGTTCGCTATGCCGCGCCCCTGGCGATGGTCTGGTTGACGCTCGTCGGCTGCGACACGCTTTTTACCGAGCAGCCGCCAGCCGGTGAGGATTTCGAGTCCCCGCTCGACGGACTAGACCCCGAGACCGCGCGCATGTTTGCCAAAGGCGACGAAAACTTCGAACACGTTTTCTCGGTCGACGAAGGCGTTGGCCCGATCTTCAACAACATGAGTTGCGGTGGCTGCCATCCCGGCGACGGGCGCGGTACCCCGAACGAGGCCCTGGTTCGCTTCAGCATGGGGACCGACCTCGTACCCGAGCTCGGAGGCCCGCAGCTACAGGATCGGGCGATCCCGGGCAGCCAGCCAGAGACGCTGCCGCCCGGCGCCGACCGCTCGCTGCGCCTGCCGCCACCCGTTTTCGGCGTCGGGTTTATCGAAGCCATCCCCGTGACCACGATCCTGGCCAACGCCGACGAGACCGACACCGACCTGGACAGCATCAGCGGCCGCCCCAACTGGGTGACCGCGCCCGACTTCGTACCGCCAACCGAAGTGGGCGGCGGGCCCGGGCTGCAGCTCGGCCGCTTCGGCCGCAAGGCAAATGTCTCTTCGCTCATACAGCAGGTCTCGGAGGCATACCACCAGGACATGGGCGTCACGAGCGATTTTCTCCCGACCGAAAACGAAAACCCACAGGCCGGAGGCGTCGCGGTGGGAGACGACGTCGCGGACCCCGAGATTCCGGCGTTGACGGTGCTGGAAACGGTTGTCTACGTCCGGTTCCTGAGCCCGCCGGCCCAAGGTGAGCGGACGGACCAGGTCAAGCGGGGAGAGCAGTTGTTCGAGGCCGCGGCTTGCGCGAGCTGTCACGTGCCGTCGATGAAGACGGGCCCCCATGCGATCGCGGCGCTGAATCAGGTCGACGTGCCACTGTACTCGGACCTTCTGCTCCACGACATGGGGCCCGGTCTCGCGGACAACCGGCCCGACGGCAGCGCCGACGGCTACGAGTGGAAGACGGCGCCGCTGTGGGGCACACGCATCATCGAGGATTTTCTCAACGGACAGGTGTTCTTTCTGCACGACGGCCGCGCCACGAGCATACGTGAGGCGATCCAGATGCACGGCGGCGAAGCGCAGCCGTCACGCGACAACTTCATGAACCTGTCGCCGCAGGAACAAGACGACCTTATCGCATTTATCGAGTCGCTCTAACGGTCATGGAGCAGAGGCGAATGAACAGAAGGGAATTCATGGTTCTGGCCGGTACGTGCGCCGGCGCGGCCGCACTGGGGACACTGCAGGGGTGCTCGACCATCCCGCGCTACGAAGGCGTCATTGTCGACGACCAGGTTAAGGTCGCTTTGTCGGAGTTCAGACTGCTGGCAAAGGACGGCAACGCGATTCTCGTCGACGTGGACTTCCTCGACGATCAGATCGCCTTGATCGAAGTTGCACCCGATGAGTTCCACGCGCTGTCAACCCGGTGCACGCACCAGGGGTGCCAGGTTCGGCCGGCCAGGACGCAGCTGCGGTGCCCGTGTCACGGGTCGACGTACGATCTCGACGGCAAAGTCGTGCGTGGACCCGCAATCGAGGCGTTGACCCGCTACGACGTTCGACTCGAGAGAGAAGTCATTACGATCTACATTTAATCGAGAAAGGAAAAAGCTAAATGAAAATTGCAACGGCAGCGCTGCTGCTTCTGGTGGCGACCGCGGCAAGCGCGGATGATGAACGCCCGTTCGTGCCCGGGGGAATCTACGACAAGCCTTTCATCCTGCAGGTCGGCGAGGGGGCGAAGTTCGGCGGCTATGCGGACGCACAGTATCGCTACGAGCGCGCGGACGGTTTTGTGTCTGAGCAGAGCTTTATATTGGAGCGAATCAACCTGTTCGCTTTCGCCGCGCTGTCCGAGCGTGTGCGGCTGGCTGCCGAGTTGGAGTTCGAAGACGGCGGCGAAGAGGTCAAGATCGAGTTGGCCATCGTTGACTTCGAGATCCACCAGAGGCTGACCTTTCGCGCCGGCATACTGCTGTCACCGCTCGGGCGCTTCAACCTGACGCACGACAGCCCGGCGCAGTACCTGGTCGACCGCCCGCTCGTCAGCACTCGGTTGATTCCGACGACATTTTCGGAGCCGGGCATGGGCTTTCTCGGTGCCTTCTACCCGACCACAAATTCGCGCGTGACGTACGAGGCGTACCTGGTCAACGGACTGGATGATGGCATCCTGTCCGACCGCACGTTCATCCCCGGTGGCAAGTCCAACTTCGAGGACAACAACAACCATCCGTCGTTCGTGGGACGCCTCGAAGTGAGTCCTTTTCCGTCGGGCGAGATTGCGGTTTCCGCGCACACCGGTCCCTACAACGAGTGGGAAGAGGAGGGCGTCAAGATCGACGAGCGCCGCGACGTCACCATCGTCACCATCGACGGCGAGTACCGCTTCCGGTCCCTGGCGTTTTTGGGCGAGTATGCTAGAGACTTTGTTGACATACCCGAGGGGTTCGTCGGGCTGTTCGCGGAGAAGCAGCAAGGCATATACCTTGAGGGGCGAGTGGACTTCTTGCGCGGTTTGTTCAAGGAGATGCCGAACTCGTTTTTCGCCGGCGCCGTGCGATACGACTACGTCGACTTCGACACGGATCGCGAAGGCGACGATCACACCCGACTGACGCTCGGGCTGGGCTTCCGGCCGGTGCCGGCCACCGTTTTCAAGCTGGACTATCACTACAATTGGCTGAACGATCGCTTTAATATCGCGGGGCGCGAGGCCGGTGTGGTCTTCGGTGTAGCCACCTACTTTTAGCAGAGGATTCTCATGTTGCGTTTGACTCTTGTCTGTGTGTTCGTCTTACTCTTGGCCAGTGGAGTCGGCGCCGAACCAAAGCACACAGGTGTGCTCAAAGCCGGCTTCTTGTGCGTTGGTGGCGTGTACAACTCGGAGCTGATGGCCCCGTACGACATTTTTCAACACA
This sequence comes from bacterium, assembly GCA_027296025.1. Taxonomy (GTDB): domain Bacteria; phylum Krumholzibacteriota; class Krumholzibacteriia; order WVZY01; family WVZY01; genus JAPUJU01. The sequence continues at coordinate 4,363 of JAPUJU010000362.1, read as the reverse complement.
CCATCTTCCGCGATCCTGATAACTACATTCGCTGCTTCATCGTCACGCCGGACGGAAAACCCTTCGTTACATTCGAAGGGATCCGCATAACGCCGGACTACTCGTTCGACGACGTGCCGAACGTCGATATACTCGTAATTCCGAGCACCGAAACGAGCATGTCGGCCGACCTGGAGAACGACACTCTGATGCGGTGGCTGAAGCAGACCGTCGCCGACGCTCGATACGTAGTAACGGTATGCGACGGCGCATTTCCGCTCGCCGGCACCGGCGCTCTGGACGGACGGGTAGCGACGACGTTCCCGTCCGATCAACAGCAGCTCGCCGAGATGTTTCCGAAGATCGACGTTCGCCGCGATGCGATGTTTGTTGTGGATGGAAAATTCATCACGTCCGTCGGGGGAGCGCTGAGCTATCAGCCCGCTCTGTACCTGGTCGAGCATCTTTATTCGTTGGAGAATGCGAGGCGCGTTGCGAAGGGACTCGTTCTGGATTGGGACGCGGGATCGATACCGCATGTAGAGGCAAAACCGCTGCCGTAGGTTATCTGTTCCACTCGAGGCCCAGTGCCCACGTCGTCCCGTACACGGTGTTTTTGCCCGCGAACGAGTAGTAGGCTTCGGCCGTTGCCGAAAAACCCGGAGTGAAGTGGTACGTGAGAGCGGGCAGCAACTTGTAGACGTCCTGGTCGCCGATATTGTCCTGGCGCTCCGCCGTCGTTGCATTGGACGGCACCTGGGTTAGATCCTCAACATTCTTCGTTCCCTCGAACCGAATTTTCATGAAGAGCCTGCGCAACGTGTACCCCGTTTCGAGGTTGAACAGGTACTCGTTGTGGAACTCCGCGCCGCCGCGCCAGCGGTAACCGATTCCGCCGCTGGCGTAGGCCGGCACAGGCCAGAAGCTCACGCCTCCAATAAGACCGAGCTCCGCGTCGACTTTTCCTGTGCCCAGACGTGGGCCGGCGTTGTCGGGGTTCTGTTCATAACCGAGGGGAATTTTGATACCTCCCTGAAGCGACAGGGCGGGCTTCTCGAGCATCTGCGCTCGCAGAGACGTCGTCAGATCACTCACGCCACCGTTCGTGAGCGTCACCTTCCTCGGATCGATGGGCGGCAGGCTCTCGATAAACTGGTTCGACACGATTTTGAACGGCAGGTTGCCGACGAACGTCAAACGCTCATTGATGCCGTATTCGAGGTACGCGGTGATCGCGAACTCTCTGTAGGTCCCGTCCGACTTCGTCGAATCACTGGCGAAGACCGGCGTTCGATTTCCCTGAAAATCAAACATTTCGTCCGTTGACAGGTAGCTCGCGGCAAGTTTGAAAAAGTACCCGTCCTCTTTCTGCACCCACGCCTGGCCCGGCGCGCTCGTCGCAAAAACGAACTGCGGAACGACAACGGCGATCCATTTCAGGATCCTCAATCCTCGCAATACGTCGTCCTCCATACAGGGGAGTCTCGCAGAGGGAATTCGGTGGGCGCCGTGTTCGAATCCGCAATCTGCAGCCCCGAAAGCGGGGTAAATCGGGAGGCCCGGGCTGGCCCGGAACCTTCATGATTGGGTTGGAGTATACGCGCGTCCGGAGTGGAGGGGAAGGGAAAAGCGGCCCCCATAGGGAGCAGAAGGCGTTACCGGAGAGTGAGTTAACGATTTTTTGTATTGACCTGTGCCAGTTCGCTGCGTATAATTAAGGGCGGAAAGAGAGCGCAAGACCCCCGCTGGTCCGTTAATTGCTCGAAAATCAAAGGGTTGACCGCTTTCGATACACGTGGCCGGTGTTCCGGCAAGGGAGATCGCACATGTTGACAATTACCGACGACGCCGTTCTTGCGATAAAGAACACGATGATCGAGGAGAACACGAAGCACACCGAGTCCTATCTACGGGTTGGCGTTCGTGGCGGCGGCTGCTCCGGCCTCCAGTACGATCTCTCGTTCGAGACGGAAAAGCGGGAAGGCGATGCGGTCATTGAAAAGGACGGTGTGCGCCTCCTTATCGACACGAAGAGCCAGCTCTACCTCACCGGAATCACGTTGGATTACACGACTGGCCTCAACGGGAAGGGCTACGTGTTCACCAACCCGAACGCGACCAGCACCTGCGGTTGCGGCGAGTCCTTCAGCGTATAGCCGCCTGAACGCCCCTTTTTTACCCAGCTACCCTTTTCGTGCTATTTTTACTTTTCAACTCTTGACAGAGTTTGGCCGACCTAATATAACTTCGATGGACCTAACTCCGGGCCAGATCCCGGTACGGATCGAAGAACATGGTTAAGAAGCTCTCATCGAATATGGAGATGTATCTCAAGACGATTCTTCGTCTCGGCAACCGGGGCGGGGCCGTTCGGGTCAAGGACATCGCCGCGAAGATGGAGGTGACGATGCCGAGCGTCTCAGAGGCGCTTCGAACTCTCAAGACGAAAGGGCTCGTTCTGCATCCCTCGTACGGCGAGGTCAAGTTGTCGGCGCGGGGTCGACGTGTGGCCGAGGGCGTTAACGACCGGTTCGAGATCCTCCAGCGCTTCCTCGTCGAAGTACTCCAGGTGGACGAACGAACGGCGGCGCACGAAGCATGTGAAATCGAACATGTCGTTGGCGACGACACGTTCGAACGGCTGAGCGCGTGCCTGGATTTTGTCGGCACGTGCCGGATGGACCTGAGTAAGTTTATCGAGCACCTCCACATGTACCTCGAGTGGAGAATGAATGGGGAGCATTGCCCCGATTGTGAGCTCAAAGAGGAAACGGAACAGGCCGCCCACTAGTCATTGCCCGACGCTGAGGCCGCCGCGATTTGTTTAATGCGGCATCGGCCGGCGTCGGCGAAAAAATCACGATTTTTTTTTGAACCAGACAGTTAGGAGTTCCTAACTTTAGAGGAGAAAAAGGGATGAACAGGTTTCTTAAGCTGAGTCTGATGACAGTGTTGGTTGGCGTTCTCGCGCTTGGATGGACACCCGGTTCTGCGGATGAGGGGAAGAAGGAATCCACCGAGGAGAAGGGCACAGAGAAGTCAAAGGAAACCGAAGAGCCGGAATACGAGAAGGATGAAAATGGCAAGCCGGTAAAGAAGGATGTGTACGTCATTCAGATCAAGGATCATCAATTCTCGCCGGTAAGAATCGTTGTTCCAGCCGGTGAGAAGATCAAGCTCCGTATCGAAAACCTCGACCCGACCCCGGAGGAGTTCGAAAGTCACGATCTGAATCGCGAGAAAATCGTCATAGGCGGAGGCAAAATCACGGTCTATATCGGTCCGCTGAAGCCAGGGACGTACAAGTACTTCGGTGAGTTTCACGAAGACACGGCGCGGGGCGTCATCATTGCGAAGTAGGGCCCTGGCCGCGCCAGGCGTGCGCTCGCTTTACGCTGCCCGTTTCGCTCGGCTATCCGCTGCGCGGCGGATCCTCGCTAGCTCCTGCAGAGTTCCGCTCGCGCTACCTGGCGCGCCCGGTTCCTGGCGCAAAGAGAGGACACAATGTCGATAGCAATCATTTTCTTTCGGGAATTTCTCGAGATCGCACTGATTCTCGGGGTTGTACTGGTCGCGACCCGTGGGCTGCCGTTGCGCGGCCGTTGGATCGGTATCGGTTTGGGAGCGGGGCTCGCAGGGTCGGGAGTCGTCGCCTACAGTGCGGGCGCGATTTCTGAAGCCGTCGAAGGCGTCGGGCAGGAATTGTTCAACGCGGGCGTACTCGTGACTGCGGGGCTCCTGATCATCTGGACGATCGTGTGGATGAGGAGTCACGCTCGCGCGCTGTCGGCGCGAATCAGGAAGATCGGCAATGAGGTCTGTGAGGGGCGGCGCCCGCTCTACGTCATCGCAGTGGTGATCTGCCTCGCCGTGCTTCGCGAAGGATCCGAGATCGTTCTGATGACATACGGCGCGATGCTCTCCGGCAGCACGTTCACCGAGCTGGTATTCGGGGGGTTGGCGGGGCTGATCGCGGGAGGGCTGTTAGGTGCAGCGATCTACTTCGGGCTGGTAAAGATGTCCGCCCGCTACGTTCTCAGAGTAACGAGCTTCCTCCTCGCGTTGCTCGCCGCCGGCATGATGTCGCAGGCTGTGAACCAGCTGACGCAGGCCGGATTCGTTTCGGTGCTCGCCGTTCCGGTGTGGAATACCTCTTCAATACTCTCCGAAGGCAGCGTCGTGGGCCGGGTGCTCCACGCTCTCGTGGGATACACGGCGCGCCCCACCGGTATGCAGCTGATCGCATATTTCGGTACGCTACTGGTCGTGATTCTGTTCATGAAGCGTGTTTCGCCACCTGTCCCGAAGCTGCAGACGAAGGAAAGCCCCGACACCGTTACTTCGGTGACAAAGCTCGCCGCTACCGCGAACCAGACCAACTGGT
>JAPUJU010000361.1 GCA_027296025.1 bacterium | reverse complement strand
AACCCGTTCTGAACAGTAAACCCCTCAATCACGAAAGTTTCCGTACGAAGAAACAGCACTCGGTGGGAACTTTCTCCATCGAGTATCGTCGATGCCGGCCCCATGGAAGAGAAGATCGTTACAGATGTTTCGATCAGGTTGTCCTCAGGATACGTACCGGGACCCACTTCAATGCTGTCACCGGCCACCGCCGCGGAGACGGCCGCACCGATCGTCATGAAATCTCCGGTGCCGTCCTGTCGGACCAACAGGGTCGCGGCATCAGTTGTGCTGGGCGGAATTAGACTTAAGCAGACAAGCAAGAGCAGAGCGATGCGCATGGATCAACCTCCACATTAATATCGTACTAAAGCCACCTGCCGCGATCCCGACCCCGTAGCATAGCAAGTAAAAAGTGAACACAAAATTCACAGTACCATACCACCCACCCAGCGTCAAGGTCACTGCGCATCCCGCCCGAAGAGACGCTGCCAGAAATTCCGCTTGTGTCGGACCGATGTGGTGATACGAATCATGTCAAGAGCCTGAAACTCCAACTTGATCACGGGGGAGGGTTCAAATTGTTTGTACGCGGCAGAGCGCCAGCCGAGGCGGGGTCGCTGCTGTCCCTCAATTATTGTAACTTCGTTCGCCTCGTACAAATTCCTCCCCTCGATGCGGATGCGAAGCTCGAACTCGCGGCCGGACCGCATCGTGAGCATCCATTTGTAGTCTCGTCGATCCGCCGTGCGTTTGCGCGATCCCTCCTTGATGTCCGCGACGTCCGTTCCGAGATGCCAGAGAAGGTAGTAATTCTCCTTGGCGGTGATCGTGTCTTCAACGACGATGATGGGTCCACTGTCCGGGATCCGTACGGTCCGGCGAACGATGTCATCCCTCAGTGCCGCACCGAACCGCACCTGGTTCTTGCTCCGTTCCTCGGACACTCTCTTCGCCAAATAAATACCCGGTGTCTTCGGTATGACGATCGATTTTGGGAAAATCACATTGTGCGCTGCGAGGGACATCAGGTAGGTCCGTTCGATCGTGCGTTCATAGGAGAAGCGGCCCTGGTCGCCGAGGATAACTTCACCGTCGATGTTCAAATATACGGCGAGCACGTCGTTGTGAAAATGAAACGGCAGCACCGGTTCGTAATCGAAGTTCTGTATGCAAAACGCGACGTAACGCCTGTCTTTACCGATCCCCTTGTAGATCGCATAGCCGCCCTCGCGATCGAAGAAGACTGGTTCATCGACCTCGCCACGCCAGCGCTCGTCCGCGAAGTGCCCCGCGTCCGTATCACCGATCTGCGGCAGTTCGTAGTCGTGAGCATAGAGATAGCGCGCCGCGCTCGCCATTTTACGTTGGTCCTCCGACAGGCTTTGGATTGTGGCCGACTCGAACGGTGCAAGCGCCTGGAAGTACTCGACGAATTCCGTGAGCCAGTTGAGAAAGTAGAAATGATAGTCCGTCGAATGTTCCAGGTGCGTACCCATGTCCGAGACGGAAAGATCGGTGATAAACCGCAATCGTTCGAGGGCCAGTTCGGTAGTCGACGAGTCGGGGATAACCCTCGTCGTCTCGAATAAACCGAGCGCTTCCCACAACGCGTGATTGCTTCTCTCGCTGGCGTTCACCGAGTCGGCGAGGAAGCTCTGGTGCCATTTGATCGATCGCCGCAGTTTTGTCGTCAACTCGACATCGCGTGTATCGCCGGACTCTGCAATCTTCAACATGCGGATGAACACCATGCCTCGAATCGCCACCGACATCGCATCGTCCGAGCCGGGATTCGGCATCGGGTCCTGCTCATGCGATGCGTACCAGCCAATGAACCAATCGCGGGCAAACTGGAGATCGGCGGGGGTGCCGGAATCGAGAAACGGGAGGAGGTAGGTGCAGCTCTCCATCCGCTGCCACCAGCTCTTGTCGGAGCGGCTGTGGTCTTTCCAGTCGAAACCGGTGAGCGACTCGGTTCCCAGCGGACGGAGGCGCACCATCCCGCTCCGCAGCAGCTCGCGATTCATGCTGTCGGAATGTTCGCGGGAGAAGATTTCAAAAAAGACAGGGGCGTCGGTGATCGGCGGCGGGTCCGGCCCGGCAAAGAGTGGGCACGACGTTGCAATCAGAAGCGCTACTGCAAACGTGGGCCAAGCTTTGAATAGATGACGTGTAAGAACGGCGTCCCTCGCTCTGCACTCACTTGATTGTTACGCTCGCGAATCGTCGCTTACCGACTTTTACGGTGTAGGCATCGGAGCGCCGCTCGACGTGAAGCTCCACGTCGGTGACTTTGCCGCCGTCGAGGCTTACGGCACCCTGCTTGATCATGCGTCTCGCCTGCGACGCGCTCTCACACAAACCGGCCCCGGTGAGAACCTTGACGATCCACAGTCCGTCGGAGTCTCCGTCGAGCGTCACCTTATCGAGCTCCTCGGGCGCATGGTGCTGGACGTGGATACGGTCGAAGTGCCGCTCCGCGCTCGCCGCCGCATCGGCCCTGTGGAACTGCGTGACCAGGTCCCTCGCAAGCTCGCGCTTAAGATGAGACGGGTTCGTCGATGAATCCGCAAGCCGCTCGCGGATTTTCTCAATTTCATCCGGCGTTCGGCTCGTCACCAGGTCGAAGTACTTTACGATGAGTTTATCCGGAATTCGCATCGTCTTCCCGAAGATCTCCTCCGCCGGTTCACTGATGCCGATGTAGTTACCCAGCGACTTGCTCATTTTCTCGACCCCGTCGGTTCCTTCAAGGATCGGCATCGTGAGAATCACCTGTGGTTCTTCGTTGTATGCGCGCTGGATTTCACGCGCCATCAGCAGGTTGAATTTCTGTTCCGTTCCGCCGAGCTCGACATCCGCCTTGAGCACCACCGAGTCGTAGCCCTGCGCGAGCGGATACATGAACTCGACGAGACCGATGGGCTTGTTCTCCCTGAAGCGTTTCTCGAAATCGTCCCGTTCGAGAATGCGGGCGACCGTCTGGGTCGAGGCAAGCTCGAGAACGTCCGAGAAGACCAGCTTGCTCAGCCAGCGGCTGTTGTAATCGATATCCGTTCGTTTGGGATCGAGGATCTTGAACGCCTGCTCGGTGTAGGTTTTCGCGTTGTGAAGCAATTCCTTGTGGTCCATGCGTTTACGCGTATTGCTAACCCCGCTCGGATCGCCGATCATCCCTGTGAAATCACCGACAAGAAACACGACATGATGCCCCAGGTCCTGAAACTGTCGCAACTTGCGCAGCCCGACGGTGTGCCCGAGGTGAATATCCGGCGCCGTCGGGTCGAATCCCTGCTTCACTGTCAGGGGACGCTTACTGGTCATGGACCGCTCGAGTTTCTCCCTCAGAAGATCCTCCGGAATCAAGTCGACCGTTCCCTGCTTGATGATCGTTATCTGTTCTTCGACGGACATCATGGCAAATCCGCTTTCGCGCGACGCGGAACCGCACCCGACCTGTGGTGTTTAATCAAGTAACTGGCTTTCATGAAAATGGTTAGGCCGATCATAGCAGACGGGGTCCGGCAAGTAAAGATTTCCGGTTTACCGCTTCAGTGATTGGTGCCATATTTGCTAAATTATCATTTCGACCCTCCTTGAGAAGGCATATTATCTGGTGTGCGGCTCGAAACCCGGCCCGTACGCTTCCGGCCGGTACTGACCATGGACAAACCCGGACCTGATATACCGTTGAGCAGCGGCCGAGAGAACAAG
>JAPUJU010000360.1 GCA_027296025.1 bacterium | reverse complement strand
GCGCTGAGGGCATCCCACGACTTTGGCCCGCCGTAGTGAGCGACCATGTCAAAGCCGAGATAGTTCGCATAGATAACGGGTACTCCGCGGACAAGGTCCTCTCTAATGATAAAGGTGGTGCTCTCGCGAAAAAACGTGTTCGCTATTGTACGCAGCAACGATTGTTTCAAGCTCCGGCGAATACGAGGCTCCTTACGTCCAAGGATGGCAAACAGGTTGGTTGCGCGATCGACGATGAATTCCCAGGCCATGAGCAGGATGGTTCGAGTGTAAAGATACGGATGCAGGGAGAAAATCGCGAAGTCCTCGAGTGAACTCAGGTGCTGTTTGAAATCTTTCTCGCCGAATGCACTCAGCGTGAGCATCCGTTTGGATGCGCCGCCGTGGACTAGGCCGCCGATCACCGTACCGCGAGCGAGTAGCGGAGTCCCGGTCTTCGCTATCCGGTCGTCGACGGCGCTCATATCCTGGGCGTTGGATGCGACGACCAGCTTGCCGGTCGCTTTGTTGTACCAGCGAAACCCGGGGATGTCGAAACTGTTACCGTAGAGAAGGGCCGTCTGCACCGCCGGTGTTTGTGCGGGCAATCCCGAGTACCACTTGCGAACGACGTAGCCGCGTCGCTTCAGCATATCACTTAGGAACGGCACGTTGCCCCGCCGGATGGCCCGTTTCAGCGTGTTGTATGAAAGTCCGTCGATCTGGATAATCAGAAGCCCCGAGTCGGCGGGATCCGTCTCGCGTGGTCCGGTCATCGTGCTGAACTTCGTCATCAGGGTTGCGTAGAAAGAGTAGTCGTCTCCGAGATGGATGAGGCTCCCGATAGCGGTGTTGACGAGTGTGAGAAACAAAACGCCCCCGACGGCGCTGAGGAACCCCTCAACCATAAAGGCCGGAAAGATGAAGTGCATCAGATAGAAGAGCCCGGCGTTGAGCACAAGGGTCGCGAGCCCGAACGTGACAAACGTAATGGGGAGCAGCAGCAGAATGAGGAATGGCCGGACAAGCGCATTGAGAAGCCCGAATCCGAGCGCGACTACGAAAGGAAAGAGATACCAGTAAGCCCCTGTCTGATGGAAGTATACCCCGGGCACGACGAGGGCGGTAATGGCAATCGAGGCCGTGTCGGCGGCCCAGACCAGGAGGTACCGGAATATTATCTTACCGACGAGCCGAATATTGAAATTTATGCGTTGCATTCTGAAGAGATTTTTACGATGTTAGACCCTAGTTTAACACAGATTGCCGACCCTAACCCGTTAAGCGATAACGGACAATCACCCGGCCGAAGCCGGGGCCTGAAAATTGCTTTCATTAAAGACACCAATATCAGCATAGTATCGACCGCTCGAATCCCCGAGTAGAGCACGCAACTCGAGACTCAGCGCAGGCGAAATCAGGAGAACATCCATGCACCACAGGGGAATCGGTTACCACGACGGCACCCACATTACGTTCATTGGTCACGCAACGACCCTCATCGAGATGGGGGACGTGCGCATCCTTACTGATCCCGTACTTCGTCCGAGATTCCGATTCCTGAAACGGCGGGCGGCCATGCCGCGGACGGCCACGCTATTTAGCGACAAAATCGACGCCGTCGTGCTCTCGCACATGCACTTCGACCACATGGATTACCCCTCGCTCGGAATGATTCCCGATTCGACGCCGATCATCGCGCCCGAGGGTGCGGGACGTTATCTGGCCCGCAAGGTGGGGCACGAAATCATCGAAATGCGCGTCGGGGACACCGTGGATGTCGGCTCGATCAGGATCCAGGCGACGCCGTCCAACCACCAATCCGGTTTCTACTGGCCGATGTGGTTTTCGAAGACCGTCCTCAGTTATATGATAATGGGTTCGCAGACGGTTCATTTCGTAGGTGACACAGCGCTCTTCGATGGAATGAAGGAGTTGGGCGAGCAGTTCGACATCGACGTCTCGCTGCTACCCGTGTGGGGATGCGGGCCCTACCTCCGTGGTGATCACATGACGCCGAGCGAGGCGGCCGAAGCGCTTACCATGCTTTCGCCGAGAGTTGCGGTGCCGATTCACTGGGGAACGCTGCACCCGATGGGACCGTGGTGGAAACGGATGGCGTTTCTGTGGCATCCGCCGCACGCGTTCGCATGGGAAGCGTCGAACAGCGCCCCCAATACGGATGTGCGTGTTCTTCACCCGGGCGAGTGCACCGTGGTCCGGAGTGAACCCGACCGTACCGAAGCGGAAGTCCCGGCGCTCATGCCGCGGATCAAGCCGGTGCTTGCCTGACGGGTTGCGTGCGGCCGCTAGATTTTCTCTCTCACCCTGAGAAAATTCACAATAGACACGACGACGAGGATCGTCACGACCGCAATGTTGATCGATGGTACGGCCGCCATGGTCACCACGATCGCGAAGGTCGAATAGAAATGAAAATCCTGGCCCGCCACGTTGCGGACGAAGCTGTCTCATGTGTGAGACGAAGAGCCTGCCAGTCGGTCATCGGTCTTGCTGTACGTAAGGTAGCTCACCACGACGGTCAGAACGAATGAAATCAAGAACGTCGCGAACTTGAGGTCGAGCCCCTCGTTCAGGACCGACGTGTGTTTCCAGACGATATTGCTGATTGTACCCCCGAGCATGCCGGCGAGTACGCCGTAGGCCGTGGTTTTTTTCCACCTCAGCGCCAGGAGAAGCGGCGGCCCGAACGATGATCCGAGCCCCGACCAGGCGTAAGCGACCATGTCGAAAATCAGCTCCTTGCTGCCGAAGGCAAGTATCAGTGCGAGCCCCGACGCAGCGACTGTCGCAATTCGACTGAAAAGAACGAGACGGCGTGCCGGTGCCTTGGGGTTGATCAGGCGGACGTAGAGGTCTTCCACCATTGCGGAAGTTATAACGAGCAACTGCGAGTCGGCGGTCGACATCATTGCGGCGACCGCACCGGCAATCATGATCCCGGCGATCCATCCCGGCATCAGATCCCTTGCCAGGAGCGGCATCACCATCTCGGGATCTTCGATCCCGCCGCCGAATGTGCCCGCCGCCACGATTCCGATGAGCGCGGCGCCCCAGTACGCGGCAAGCACCCAGAAGACAGCGATCAGCATTCCTTTTCGCACGTCGGTGGGCTTTCTGATTGCCATGAATCGGGTCAACAGGTGCGGCTGACCGAAGTAACCGAATCCCCACGACAGACTTCCCAGCATCACGCCGAAAACGAAGGCCGATCCTGTTTTGCCGGCGTTCATCGTGAGAAAACCCTCGCCGAGGGGTTCGAGGTTGGCGACAAGGTTTGTGGGACCGCCGAGTTTTATGATACCAACGATCGGCAGAATGACGGCGACACCGGCCATCATGAGCCCCTGAACGACGTCGGTCCAGACGACCGCGAGAAAACCGCCAAGCATCGTGTAGAGCATGACAATAATCGCACCGATGATAATACCCCACATGGGGTCGATGCCGAATGTCGCGTTCAGGATCTTGCCGCCGCCAACGAACTGAGCGGCGACGTAGCCTGTGTAAAAGAGAATGATAATCGCCATCGACAGAAGCCGGAGCGTTCGCCGTAGCGGGAGCGGCGAGTCCTTGAAGCGCATCTCGAAGTAGTCGGGGATTGTGAGGGCGCCGAGCGCCTCGGTCTGGCGCCGGAGCGCCAACGCGATGAGCGACCACGAAGCGAAGACGCCGAACGCGATACCGATGACCGACCAGAACTGGTTGAACCCGAATGCGTAGGCAGCGCCCGGGAGTCCCAGCAGGAACCAGGCGCTCTCCCCGCTCGCTCGCTCCGATACGGCCGCAGAAAGAGGGCCGAGGCGTCGGCCGGCGAGAAGAAAGTCGTCCAGGCGCTTCATCAACCTGGACGCGGCCAGCCCGCATACCAGGAGAACGATGAGATAGATCGCGAAGCCGATCAGGAGAGACGGGTCGGCGCTCAAGACTCGTCGCCTCCGTCTTTCCAGGTTCGGAATCTCCAGAGAGCGATGACAAGAAGGGCGACCCAGCCGCCACCGACGATGAGTATGGTGTGAAGCGGCATGTTTGCCTTTCGGATTTCGTCGCCCGGTTACGCCTCCGTCCCCGCGAGCGAACCGTGCCCGCGAGGGCCATTGACACCGATCCGTTCCAAGCTACATCATTTTTGCCATCAGCGGCGCGAATACCAGCGAGACGACCGCCATCAGTTTGATCAAAATGTTCATCGACGGTCCAGATGTATCCTTGAAAGGGTCGCCAACCGTGTCGCCGACCACGGAGGCTTTGTGCGCATCAGAGCCCTTGCCGCCGTACGCTCCCTCTTCGATATATTTCTTTGCGTTGTCCCATGCACCACCGCTGTTCGCCATAAAGATTGCGAGCAACACGCCGGTTGCCGTTGCGCCCGCGAGAAATCCACCGAGCGCTTCCGCGCCCATCAGGAATCCGACAACGAGCGGCGCGGCGATGGCTAAGACGCCGGGCAGGACCATCTCGCGCAACGCGCTTTTGGTTACGATGTCGATACAACGCTCGACATCGGGTTCAGCGTCGCCGTCGAGGAGCCCCTTGATTTCGCGGAACTGACGCCGGATCTCGATGACCATTTTGTTTGCGGCCCTGCCAACCGCCTCCATCGTCAGCGCGGCGATCAGGAAGGGCATCATCGCACCGAGGAGCAGCCCGACAACCACGATCGGTTTCGTCAGGCTGATCGATTCGAGACCGACCGTTTTCTGGAACGCGGAGAACAGAGCCAGGGCCGTAAGAGCCGCACTACCGATGGCGAAACCCTTACCGATAGCGGCGGTTGTGTTGCCGATCGAATCCAGCTTGTCGGTGATCTTGCGAATTTCCGGACCTGCCTTGCTCATCTCGGCGATGCCGCCGGCGTTGTCCGCGATCGGGCCGTAGGAGTCCGTCGACATGATGATTCCGATCGTTCCGAGCATGCCGACGCCTGCCATTCCGAGTCCGGAGAGGCCGTTGAGTTCGAACGCAAAATAGATCGCTGCAGCGATGGTAATAGTCGGGGGGATCACGCTCTTGAAACCAATGGCAAGCCCCGAAATGATATTCGTTGCTACGCCGCCTTCTTCACTCGAACGCGCGATCGCTTTCACCGGGGCGCCCGC
>JAPUJU010000036.1 GCA_027296025.1 bacterium | reverse complement strand
GGTTTGCGGCCAAGGAAGCCTGCATGAAGGCGCTCGGAACGGGGTGGAGCAACGGGGTTCGATGGAAGGATATTGTCGTTAAGAACTCGCGCTCCGGAAAACCGGAGATAGAACTGCGTGGGAAGGCGCGAGATCTATCGGCACGGCTCGCGGTGGACCGCATTCACGTCTCGATCACACACAGCCGTGAGCACGCGATGGTCATCGTGTTGTTCGAATAAGACTCAAGCTCGCGTGACGCCGAGCCCCGGTTCCGCCGGCAGAACGAGCTTGCTGTTCTGGACACCGACGCCGACAAAAGGGTCCCCCGTCAGCAGAAGGTTCCCGTCGAGGTCCGCATAGTCGACCAACGGGCTGATATGGGCGGCCGCGGTGATCGCCACCGACGTTTCCAGCATACAACCGAGCATGACTTTCAGGTTTCTCTTGCGAGCCTCTTCCACGAGCGCAAGTGCCGGTGTGATCCCGCCGCATTTCATCAGCTTGATGTTGATCCCGTGACCCTGGTCGCTGCACCGCCCGACATCCTCCGGATCGATGATACTCTCGTCCAGAATGATCGGAAGCGGACTCAGACGCTTCAGGGTGCGAAGATCCTCTTCGTTGTCGTGATGAATCGGCTGCTCGATAAACTCGATTCCCTTCTCACTGAGCACCCGGCTCATTTCGATCGCCGTCTCAACGTCCCATCCCTCGTTAGCATCGACGCGGATGGTTTTCCCCGTTCGCGCGAGCACGCGGTCTAACAGCACCATATCCCCCGGAACGCCCATTTTCATTTTGAGGAGATGGTAGTCGGCGGCTTCATCAACTTTTCGGTCGACGACTTCCGGCGAGTCGATGCCGATCGAGAAAGATGTCGCGGGCGTTTTCGTTGGATCGAGCTCGAGGAGTTCATAAACAGGCTTCTCGTCGATCTTGCCGAGAATGTCCCACAGCGCCATATCAAGCGCCGCGCGTACCGATGCGTGGCTCGAAAGCTCTTTACGCAACTCGCCCGTCGCGATCCGGTCCTTGAGTTCCTGTGGAGAACCGTGCAGCCTATCCGAAAGAGCCTTTACCGCTGCCTCGACCGACTCGATACTTTCCCCGTAGTACGGTGGCGGGCACGCCTCACCGATCCCCGTCACGCCGTCAGCATCCAGGGAGAATATGAACGTCTCGAGCTCCGTCTGAACACCGCGTGCGATTCGAAAGGGATACGTTAGTCTTACGAGGAGTCGTTCTATCTCGAGTTTCACGTTTAAGACCTACCGGTTCAAGAAGTTCATTACGCCGTCGAGCAGGGGAACCGTTCCGTGCCGCACCGGGTCCGCTACCGGCAAGCCTGTTTTCTTAGAGAGCGTCTCCGCGATCTGCTTTGCCTTCGCGTCGTCGCATCCGGCGGTATTCAGGGCGATTGCAACAACGGGAGATTTCTTGAACGGCAACGTAACCGCCTCACACCTGCGGATCACCTCGGTAATCGGCGGCATCGCGACAAGGGTCTCCCCTATGTGCGTCCGTTCGACCGCGTGAGCAAGCACCTGACAATCCGGCATGACCCCCATGGTCAGGCCCAGCGTCACGCCGGAGTATCCGGGGTGCAGCAAAGAACCTTGACCCTCGACGAACACAAGATCCCTGCCGCGGCCTTCTTCGTTGACGAGTCTCTCCGATACGCCGGCAATAAAATCCGCAACCACGCGGTCGATGGCGATACCCCGTCCGCGGAGCATGATACCGGTTTGCCCCGTCGCCGCCCACGTCGTATTCAACCCGCGCCTCTCGGCCTCACGATGCAGTTCGATCGTCGCCGTCATTTTGCCGACATTGCAATCAGAACCGGTGACGAGCACCGTCTTCGCCCCGGTTGTGCACCCGTTGCCATCGGCGATGGCGCTCATTTCATCAACGCGGCGAACATCCCAGATTCGTGAGCCGGCGCTTTTCGCAATACGCGAGAGCTCGGCGTCGTCTCCGATAAACGTGTGAAGTCCGCTGACGACATCCAATCCCGCCGTCAGAGAGTCGCGCAGCACCCCGCGAGAGGTCGCATCGAGTTGCCCGCCCTGCGGTGCCAGACCCAGAACCGCCACCTCGGGTCGAAGCTCGAGTGCTTCGTGAACGCTCGATACCACCGGGATACCTCCACCGAACCCGAGTGCGTCATGCACGGAGCGGCTGCGGCACGTGCTGTCCACAACCGCAACGACATCGTCGATCCGGTATCGAAGGTAGGAGACCGCCGTTTTTGCACCGAATATAGAGAAGTCTCCTTCGGCGAGTAGAATAGTTCGCCGCCCTTTCAGCGCGAAGGGCGATTCGTTCAGTTCCATGTGGCGACCTCTTCGTGACGATACCCCAATAACTCTAGTGAAATTCATCCACGATTGTTCCGACGAGCCGCTCCAGGATATCTTCGAGCGTCGTGATGCCGGCGATTTTCCCGGACCTCTCCTTGACAATCGCCATATGCGAACCCTGGTCCTTCATTCGAACCAATACACTCACGATCGGCGTGTCGACATCGACGACGTACGGGGCCTCCAGATCGACGCCCTCCTCCCGGGGCCGCCGCGCCTTGAGAAGGTTATGAATCGAGAGAATCCCGACCACATCCTGGCGGTCTGTGCGGTAGACAGGGACGCGGGTGAATTGCTCTCGAGCGAACACTTTCTGGTATTCCGCTGTGCGAAGGCCGTCGGGCACCATAACAACTCTCTCCAGCGGCAGCATAACATCCCGAACCGAAAATCGTATCCATTCCTGCGCTCTCGACGCGAGGGCCATCGTCTCCGCTGAGATAATTCCTGCATCCCGGCTGTCACGAAGATGGAACAGCAGCTCTTCCATGCTCATCCGCGCGGGGCGCGGACGTGTGTCCGCCCCGAACAACCGCACGACAAGATTCGTGAAGCCGGAGAACGTGATGATGATCGGGTAGAGTGCGGCCGCAAAAAACCGCAGCGGATAGATCGAGAGAATTGCCGCGGTGTCCGCATAATAGAGGAAGATCCCTTTAGGAATAATCTCCTGAAACACCATGAGCGTCGGAACGAGAATGATCGTCGCGGCCGTTGCACCGGCGTCTCCGAAAAACGTGATCATCACGGCCGTGAAAGCCGATGTGCAGCCCACGAGGCCGATGTTCGTCCCGACCAGCACGACGCTCAGGAAGTATTCGGGGTTGTCCTTGTAACCGAGCAGAAGTTTCGCCCGGCGGTCTCTCTTCTTCTGGAGGTGCCGGAGGCGGACCGGGTCACTGATCAGGATAGCAGTTTCGGTCCCGGCAAAAAACGCCGCAAGAAGAAACGCCACGAAAGAAATAAGTCCCATGATCTCGACACTCATTTTTTCTCCACCCTCATCTTGCGGATGCGATTCGGCTGGGCAGAAATAATGTGAAACCGCAAATTATCCACGTCAATCGTTTCGCCCTCGTGCGGTATCTCACCCGTCGCCGCCAGGACGTACCCGGCGATCGTCTCATGCTGGTCGTCGACAATATCAACGCCGAAGATTTCATTGAAATCGTCGATGTTCATGGAACCGAGCACGACGATCCGTCCGTCGTCCAGAAGTGTGTAACTCTCGGTGACGGCCTCCTTCTCGTCCCGTATTTCCCCGACGAGTTCCTCGAGAATATCTTCGAGCGTAACGATCCCGACGTACGACCCGTACTCGTCGATCACCAGCGCGAGCTGCGTACGGCGGCGTCCGAGTTCCTTGAAGAGTGCTGCAATACGGGTCGACTCCGGTACGTAGTACGGCTCACGCAGCTTGAGATCTGAGTCCACATCAGGCGTTTCGAGAGAGAGAGAGAGGTCCTTGATGTGAGCAACACCCTTTATATCGTCCGGTGTATCGCCGTAAACGGGAACCCGTGAGATGTCCCGCTGTAACATCTCCTCCACCATCTCGTCGGGTCGCATCGATACGGGTAGTGAGAACACGTCGATACTCGGAGTCATGATTTCTTTCACAACCGTGTCGCGGAACTCGATGATGTTGGAAAGAAGGTCGTGCTCGAAATCCTCGAGGTGTCCCTGTCGCCGTCCGATATCAACAGCGGTCAGGAGCTCGTCGCTCGAGAACGAACTCCGCACCGTGCCCAGCTGTTTCTTCAACGACCCAATGACCGTGTCGGTTAGTCTGGCTATCGGAACTCTAAGCGGCAGGAGCAAGGCGTGAAATATCCGCAGCGGATACGCGACCACTCTGGCGGACGATTCGGGCCGGTTAACGGCGAGGACCTTGGGCAGAATCTCCCCAAACGCGATAATAACTACCGACATGAAGACGAAGGCGATCCCGACCCCTTTCTCACCGAACAACGTGATGGCGAGAGCGGTCGCCGCGCTTGCCGCGAACACGTTTACAACGAGATTGCCTATGAGGATCGTGATGAGCAGGCTGCGCGGGTCGGCAAGCATTCCCGCCACGAGGCGACCCGTGGCGGACGAAGTGCGCATGCGGTTTATCTGAGTTTGCCGGAGAGAAAAAAGGGCTGCCTCGGAACCGGAAAAAAACGCCGAGAACACAATCAACACGAAAAGGATGATCAGAAAAACGGGGAGAGAACCTTCCAAGGTCTGTGGACTCCCTATCCTCCCATGCCGTCCAGGGCCGATTGTGCTTGTTGCGCTTCCTCAGTGCGGGGATGCCTGGCCAACAGGTCACGGAAAGACTTTTCCGCCAGCCGGCTCTCTTCGAGTCTCTGGTAACAGAACCCAGCCTTCAGGTACGACGCGGGCGCAAAGCGCGAACGGGGAAACACCCGTATGACGTTCTGGTATTCCGCCACGGCCTCGAGGTAGCGGGACATCGAATAGTACGACTCACCGAGATAATAATGGGCGTTTGGGAGGTTTGGAGAAGTCGGGTTCCGCACGAGGTAGTTTTTGAACCCCTGTGTGGCGAGATCGTAGTTCCCCAGCGTCAGGTCCATGTAAGACCCCTTGAAGAGCTTATCCGCGTCGCTGTCTCCCGCACGGATCGTGGCAACCGTTCCGCTGTCCGGGGACCACGGCCCGAGAGTATCCACCACAGTCGAACCGAATGTATCGTTGCGTGTCACGACGATCGGAATCGGCACGGGCGCCACTGTCCGTTGGGAAGTATCATCAATCCGGTAACTGAGTGTTTCGATTTCATAACGCAATTCGCCGAGCATCGCGCTGGTCATGGCGTTCGTTTGCAAGCGCGTTTCCCTCTCGGCTTCGTACATACGATTCAGTGAATCGAGCTGCGCGAGAAGGTCTCGTTGGGTCTGCTTCAGCGTGTCGAGCTCCGCGTAGGTGATCTCCATCATTTTGGTGCTGTAGCACCCTGACGCGAGCGCGAGCGTGACGCCCAGACACGCGATCTTCTTGATGAGCGCTGCGATCAAAATTCCTTACTTCTGCACGACGAAATGCGCGCGTCGATTCTTCGCCCACGCACGTTCGTTGTCTCCTTCGTCGAAGGGACGCTCTTCGCCGTAGCTCACGGTCGTAACACGCCTCGATGAAACACCCAAAGATACCAGGTAATCCTTCGTGGCTTTCGCGCGCCTCTCTCCGAGAGCGAGATTGTACGCGTTTGTTCCGCGCTCGTCGCAGTGACCTTCGATCACGATATCGAACGACGATGCATCGCGCAACTGCCTGGCATTGTTCTCGAGCGAGCGGCGCGAATCGGCGCTGAGCGCATACTTGTCGTACTCAAAGAAAACGTCACCGACCACCGGCATCTTGACGTCCTCGACATCCGAATCCCCCGCCGACATCTCGTCATCCACCATATCATCAGGCTCTTCGATCGTTGTCGTTGGCGTGACCTCAGGATCAGTCGTGGTCTCGTCTTTGCTTCCGGAACAGGCTGCCAGTGCGAATACCATGAGCAACGCCAACGGAAATACTAAAAATCCTCTACGAAACATTCGACCTACCTCCCCAAAATGTGTAAATTGAGAAACTGTTTGATCTTGGCACCATGGACTCACCGGTGTGACCAGTCTGGGCTCTCTCCTTGCGACAATATTCGCTTACCTCTGGTTACGATGTCAATGATTGAAATGGTCTTCTCTCCGCGCCGTTCCTCGCTGTAGACAATGTGCCTCCCGTTCGGTGCCCAGCGGGGATCTTCATGGTTCAGCGGATCGTGTGTAATCACCCGCAGATCCAGGCCATCCGACCGAATTGTACACAACTGGAAGAATCCGTCAATCCTGGACACGAAAACGATTTTGTCACCGCGCGGTGACCACGCGGGCGACTCGTTGTAGGTGCCGGCGAACGTCAGGCGGCGTACGTTGCTACCGTCGGCTTCCATTACGTAAATGTGTGGGTTGCCCAGCCGGTCCGACGTAAACAGAACCTCCCGGCCGCTTGGAGACCAGCTTGGGCTGACATCGATCGCATTGCTGTGCGTGAGGCGACGCTTGATTTTACCTTCCTTGCTGAGGATGTAGATCTCGGCGTTTCCATCTTTTGAGAGCGTCGCGACGAACTCCTTGCGCTTTTCGGACCACTCTACCGAGTAGTTCATCCCCGCATAGCTGGCGATTCGTTTCGATGCGGGCTGGGCGAGATACCTGAGAAAAAGATCCGGCTTGCCATGACGAAAACTGGTGTACGCTACGGCGCGCGATCCATCGACCCACCTCGGGGACAACACGGGAACGCTCTGCCTGAGGATCACGTGAGGGTTGTAACCGTCGTAGTCACTGATCACGATTTCCCAGTTGTCTTCGACTTTGCGTCTTGAAACTATCCTGGTCGTTGCGATACCGGGTTCACCGGTCAGCATGCGAACGATTTCATCAGAGAAGTGATGCGCGATCTGCCGGAGCTGACCCGCTTTGACTTTGTATCGCTTGCCACCTATGGGGCGTTTTGATTTGGCGTCAACGACGCGTCCCTCAAAATGCACATCATCGCGATGTCTTGCGAGGACGCCGCGAACTTCAATCATCCCTTCGTTATCACCCTCCATGATTTCCGGAACATCCCCGCGTTGAATGCGGAAGATTCCGGAGAACTCGAGATCGGCGACGATGAGCCCTTCAATGACCGCAGCCTCATCCTGACGCGTATCGTCCCGAGCCTGGAAGGGCGTGATGACCAGGGGGATCCGGTTCGCGAAACCGGTTCGAATTCCGAGATTCACTTCACCCTGTGAGAGCACCGTAGAGGGAACCACGAGGCACGCCCAGAGTATCAGAGCGGCTATGCGGTTATTCCTCTTCATACGCAAAACTGAAATGAACACCCAGGTAGTCGTCTTTGAATGCGCTCGGCAGGGGTGGAAGCGGGTTTGCCTGCGTCACGGCGCGCAGCGCCGCCTGGTCGAAAAGAAAACTTCCCGACGGCAATTCGATCATTGGTGACTGAACAGCTCCACTTCGAAGCACTTTGAAGCGAACGACGCAGTACTTCGCTTCCGCAGTCGTGCCCGGCACGTTCCAGTACGCCGCGATCTTGCGTTTGATGTTCGTCAGGTAGTACATGAAGGGAAAGTCGGCGTCGTCGATCGTGATGTCGCCGGTCGACGGAGCGGGCACCGTGTCCGCACCAGCTGCTGAAGACTCGACGGTGTTCGGTTCCGGAACGGGCGGTTGCGGCGTAACCACTTTTTCTTCCAGCCTGCGGGGTTCTGGTTTTTTCGTTTCCTCGGGCACCACGAGATCGTCTTCGGGCGCGGGATCCGGCGGGGGCGGTTCAACTTCTTTTATCACGGGCGCCGGAATCGGTCTCGTGATTCTGGGCTTCGGTTTCGGCTCTGCCTCTTCAAGCGAAACCAGTTGTACCATGGTGACATCCCGCGGCACGTAGCGCACGTGGCGAAAGCTGACCAGTTGCGCCCAGACGAGCGCTACGATGACGTGCGCGGTCAGCGATATAGAGAGAGCGTTTTTCATTGCTGCATCCGCGGCGCTTAGCGCTTGCGCTTCTTCATCTCGGTAATCATTCCGACCTGGTCGATCCCGACATCCTTCACATGTCCGATCACTTCCATTACGACGCCGTAGGCAACGTCCTTGTCGGCGCGAACGAACACCCGTTCCTCACCCGCCGTCTTGAGGTTACGCAACGCATCGGTGAGGGACTCCATTTCGACGCGCTCGTTGTTCAGAAAGACAATGCCCTCTTCGGTAATGGTGAGTATGACGCCTTCGGTTTCCTTGATTACTGTCGAGCTGGTTTTCGGCAGGCGCACTTCGACGCCTGCCTGAATAAACGGTGCCGTGAGCATGAAGATGATCAGGAGCACCATCATGACGTCGACGAGCGACGTGATG
>JAPUJU010000359.1 GCA_027296025.1 bacterium | reverse complement strand
GCTGTCCTTACCGTACCGGTCGATCACGTACCGGATGACCTCGTCGCGGCGCTCGAAGCAGAAGTCAATGTCGATATCGGGCATGCTGACCCGCTCCGGATTCAGCATACGTTCGAAGAGCAGCCCGTGCTCCAACGGGTTGACATCGGTGATCCGGAGTACGTAACAGAGCAGACTCCCCGCCGCACTCCCACGCCCGGGACCGACGGGAATTCCTGCTGAACGGGCGAAATTCACAATGTCCCGTACGATGAGGAAATATCCCGAGTAGTTCATCTTGTCGATGACGGAAAACTCGTAATTCAGGCGCCGTTCGACTTCGTCGGACAGTTCACAGAATCGTTCGCGCGCCCCCTCGTATGCAACATGCTCGAGGTAGGCGGACATCGATTCGAACCCTTCCGGCAGCGGGAACTTCGGCAGGTGGAATGTTTTTTCATCGAGCTCAACATCGCACCGGTCGACGACCTGCAGCGTGTTCTCCAGAACTTCCGGAATGTCTGCGAACAGGCGCTGCATTTCCTGCGGGGTCTTGAAGTAGAGTTCCTGCGTGCGAAAACGAAAGCGGCGCGGGTCGTCAAAATCACTACCCGTTTGCAAACATAGGAGCGCCTCGTGGGCTTCAGCGTCCTCGCGCATGAGGTAGTGGGCATCGTTCGTTGCAACGAGTGGTATGCTGGTATCGCGTGAAAGCCGGACGACCTGCTCACGAACGATCTTCTGGTCCTCGATTCCGTGGTCCATAACCTCAAGAAAGTAGTTGTCACGGCCGAAAAGCTCCCGCATCCGTTCAGCTTTTCGCTTCGCGTCATCGTAGCCCTCGTGCAAAACGGTCTGGGCAATGTCGCCCCGCAGGCAGGCGCTCATCGCCACAAGGCCGCCACAGTACTTCTCAAGAAGCTCCGCGTCGATACGCGGCTTGTAGTAGAAGCCTTCGAGATAGGCGAGGGACGTCAAGCGCATCAGATTCTGATACCCTTGCGTGTTCCGCGCCAGCAGGATCAAATGGTTGATCTGCGCAAGCTCGCCCTTCTTCTTCGTCTTATCCCGTCGGCTCCCCCGCGTAACGTAAGCCTCCATGCCGAGGAGCGGCTTAATGCCTTCTTTGCGCGCCGTCCTGTAGAACTTGACAGCTCCGAACATATTGCCGTGGTCGGTGAGGGCAACGGCCGACATGTCGAGCTCTTTGGCTCTCTTCACCAGCTTTTCTACTTTTATGGCCCCGTCCAGAAGACTGTATTCGGAGTGACAGTGAAGATGAATGAAGTTACTCGACATGTTCCTCAGAGCTTGCCTTGTGTGGAGAAGCAACCTGGATGCGACTGATCAGCTTGGACGTGTTTCCAACATTGTCGAACGCAACCACGTCAACGTCGTAACGTCCATTAGCTGCCTCATGAACTGGAATATAGAATTTACTGCTGTAGCCGTCCCACCGGGCGATCTGTTTCTGGCCGTTGATCTCGATGACCACATTCTCGTCCGCCACACCGCTTCCAATGTCTTCGATGGGAATCACGATCTCGGGGATCTGTTCTTTTGTCGCATAACTGCGGCGTTTTTTCAATTGCGGTTTTGAGATCACCGGAGGATCCGTATCGATCATGACGCGGTACACGCCGGGGGATCCGATCCCGGCAACCACGGAATCTCCGTCGACCACGGAGCCAGCGTATCGCCACTCGGATTTTCTCTCGTCGAACTTGTACACCGCTTCCCTCCCGTCCTGCGCTCGGGTCTCGAACCGGAACTCGATCTTGTTCTTGATGGCCAGAGACGCGGGGCCCAGGCGTACCGGCGTGCCTGCGGGAACAAGGCCGTTTTCGCCTGCCGCTTCCTCGTCCCACGGGGTCAGGAAAACAAACGCGCTACTATAGAGTGAATGTTCGTCCGTCCGCACCCTCAGAGAGAATTCGTTGAACTCGACGGAGACGGGTCGCGACGACCGCACAGCGATAACCTGGAGGACGTCAGACGTGCCATTCCTCACGGAAAAAGCGGTGACTTCAGTGGGAAGGTCCTCGATACGCAGGCAGCCGACATCGCTGTTCATATCCAGGGAAATATCGGTGTCCGGTGAGAGCCGCGGCCGGGGCCCCGTCGGGTGCGCTCGCAGCGTAACCGGGCCTTTGCCGATACTCAAGAGATCCTCGAAGAAAAAGTACCCGGGCACTTCGTCCAGGGCCGTGTCGACCTCGCCGTCGCCTTCCGTCCCCACACGGAACGGAATCTCGGCAACGGCCACATTGCCCGCCCAGTCCCACGCGCGGATGGTCACTGTATACACATCGCGTTTCTCCCCAACGAGGCGCGCGATCGCATCGGTATCGATCATGCCGTCGTGAATGAACTTGCGGTTCCACAGCGTCTCACCCCGGCGCTTGAACAACATCAGAAAATACTCTTTGTTTCGACGAACGTGGCCCATCTCGTACGCCAGCTCGACTTCACCCGCGTGACCGTACGTAAAGCTTTCCAACGTAATATCGGTCAGCACAACACCGTCCACTTCGACGCCGACCCGGTAAGGCGCGAGGCGACCCGAGGCATTATTGATGCGATCGATTACGTAGGCGCCAAAGCCGACGCGCCCCTTAAGAACGAGCGTGTCGGTGGCGACATACCTGCCCTTGTCCACCCGCCGAAGTTCGACTCTTCTGATCCGGCACTGGCCGCCCACCCGCGAACCCGATTCGGTGGGAATGGCCAGGACGCCACGGAACTCGGGCCGGCGGCGGTCCTCGAGCTCCCAGCCAATCGAGAGTGGATTCAGCGGATTCTGGCTGGTGTCCCGGACCTCGAAATGGAGATGCGGTGCGCCCGCCCCGGTACTGCCACTGTAACCAAGGATATCACCCCTCTCCACCGGAATGTGGTCCCGTTCGTAGTAGACATCTACTTTGTACTTGTCGGCCCTGATCTGCTCGTTACGGATCGTCCGGCCGAGCTCCGGTGAAAACTCGGCGAGGTGCGCATAGACGACCGTCTCGCCCGAGTACAGGGTAACGTAGACCACCTTGCCGTAGCCGTACGGGGAGGCACGCAGACGCGACACATAACCGTCGGCGACGGCGCGGCACGGAATTCCTTCCTCGCCCCATGTCTTTATGTCGAGTCCGGCGTGCAGGTGGCCTCCGCGGTATTCACAAAAACTCGAGGTCAGATTGACTTCGATCGGCAACGGCCACAGGGGCGGCTTCGAACTTCCCGCGCACGCCAGGAAAGGATGCAGGCCCGCCGTGACGATCAAAGCAAGAAAAAGTGGAATGAAATGTCGAGAAGATCGTATGAACATGCGGGTTTCCTCGATTCCCGGGGCATACGGTACACCCGCAATCCAAGACTTGTCAACGAAGAGTGAAGGGTGCGGCGTGAACCACGTAAACTGTTATCGAATAACGACGAACAGCCTTGCGCGGCGAACCCGTGATGTGCTACTGTGGGGCCGTCGCTGGACCGGCGATTTTCGCAAATCAGAACATCTGACGCTACAGGAGTTTCGCAATCATGATGAAGCAAATGAGAGAAAACACCAAAGTGATCCTCTGGATCGTGGTGGTTGCCTTTATCGTTACAATTTTCGCAGTGTGGGGACTCGACCTTCAGACCGGAAGCACGGCTTCTAGTCCGAACGTTATCGGTAAAGTGAACGGCGTCAAGATCACGCGCCAGCAATACCAGAATGTTTACCAGCGGTTCGTCCAGCAGTACCGTGCGTCGACACAGAACCAGCAGTTGACATACAGCCAGGAGGAGTTCATTCGCACCCAGGCCTGGGACAACGTCGTGTACAACGTGCTTACGAGCCAGGAGATACGCCGGCTCGGTATTACCGTCAGCGACGAGGAGATCGTGTTCTTCCTCCGCAATACGCCGCCACCCGAGGTTCGCCAGTTCTTCCTCACCCCTGAGGGACAGTTTGACGTGCAGGGGTACGAACAGGCCCTGAACGACCCGGAGGTCGACTGGACGGCTCTCGAGGCATTGGCACGGGAACGGATTCCACTGCAGAAGCTCAACGACTACCTTGGGGCACAGATTCACGTGACGGAAAGTGAGATCCAGCGGGCCTACGAACTCGAGGCCGTTGAGCTGACCATCAGTTACGCGAGGTTCCCGCTGGACGATGTTGATCTGAAAGGCTACACACCTTCCGAAAGCGAGATCCAGACATTCTATGAGGAGAACAAAGACGACTTCGTCGAACCGGATCGGGTTCGGGTCGAACTTCTTCAGCTCGAGATCAAGCCGAACGCCGCCGACATGGACGACGCCCGTTTCACGGCGTCGGATGTGTACGACCAGCTGGAAGACGGAGACGAATTCGCGGATTTGGCCAAGACGTACTCGGACGCTCCGTCATCGTTCGTAGGCGGGAGCGCCGGTTACATTCGACGTGGCCTGAGGGACGATGCGTACTTCGACGCACTCGATGCAGTCGAGAACGGCCAGCTGACGAAGCCGGTTGCAACCGAAGAAGGTTTCTATGTTCTCAAGCGCGTTGAGACTCAGGAAACTCCCGACGGTGTGATGGAATATAACGCGCTCGAAATTCTCATTAAGCCCACACTCAGCAGGCAGACGTCGGACTCGCTGTTTACGGTAGCGGCCGATATCCGTGAACAGGCCCTGAACCTGGGGTTAGAGGAGGCCGGTGCGGCGCACAACCTCATCGTTGTCAAACCGGACCCGATCTCTGTGAACGGCCCCATCGGAGAAATCGGTTTTGTTCCTTCGATCAACCGCTTCGCGTTCAACGAAACCGCCACTGGCATCAGCGCCGAACTTCGTGACGACAATACTATCTACCTCGTCCGCGTTGTCGAGCGTCTGCCCGAATCCGCGTTGCCGATCGATGACGTTCGGGGCG
Source organism: bacterium (assembly GCA_027296025.1). Taxonomy (GTDB): domain Bacteria; phylum Krumholzibacteriota; class Krumholzibacteriia; order WVZY01; family WVZY01; genus JAPUJU01. The sequence goes on along the minus strand of JAPUJU010000359.1, from coordinate 7,047 downwards.
AGATTCGCGACATCATTTACCTGGACAAACAGAATGTACTCGCTCTTCAGAAGGCCCGCGCCTTCTTCCTGAAGGCGAAGTCCTCCGATCTCGAAACAGCGCTCGAGACATACAACCTCCCCGAAATCACGACCGAACCGTTTCGCGGCTCCGACAATCTCGAACCCTTTGGCAGCTACAGTCCGATTGCCGAAGCGGCCTTGACGGTCATGCCAGGCGAGTTCGCGCCACCGGTCGAATCGGGTGACGCCTACGTTGTGTTAAAGGTGGAAGAGCGGGGTGAGCTAGACACCGAAGACTACAAGGCGCGAATCCCCGCGATACGCGACCAGATCCGCAACCAGAAGATCCAGGCCTACGTCACGTACTGGTACGATCGACTCAAGGAAAAGAGCGTAATCGAAGACTACAGGCTGAGCAGCTAGGCCGGGGTCAGGCGAGGGGAACGTCAACTTTTGGACTGTTTGTCGTTCTCGTCGATCCCCTGCGTGATCTCATCCTTGACCTCTCGAGAAGCTCGCTTGAACTTCTGGATCGACTTGCCGAACGCCTCAGCGACTTCCGGCAGTTTCCTCGGGCCGAAGATAATGAGGATGATGAAGAAGATGATGAGAAGCTCGGACCAGCCTAAAGGTCCTATAAACGCGAATATCGACATGAATTCAGTTTCCTTTCCTACCAGTACCAGCGGAGTACGAGGGAGACGAGAAAGATCCCGACCACGCTCATCAAGTTGACCCGCAGCGAAAACCCGAGCGTAAAACTAAACACTACCAGGTCGAGATGAAGTGGCCCGATGTTCAGGTCTGTCGAATTTACAAACACGTCACGGATGACTTTCCCTTCCGGGATGATGATCCCGATGACCTCACCCACCACCGTCCCGACAATGATCCCGAGAAATATAATCAGCGCAACGACAGCTAGCGGACGTCTTCTCGATGGCACGTTGCTCCTCCTTGAATCATAAGTAAAACCGGTCAGTTGTTCAACCCTGATTTCGGTCCCAGATTCAGCCTGCGGTAGTCCGCACCGATGATCAGAGTGGCATCGACCAGTGAACCGCTCTTCAGTTGCTCAATGACGTTCCGGCAATGCAGTCGGGTCGCGAGGTCTTCGATATTGCCCCTGCGTGTGCGTGCAATCAACACCGACTCCTTGTAATCGAACCGGTCGGCGTTGCCCACCTTCAACACGTCCACGCCCCCGATCATGAGCGCCCGCGCAGTTTCTTTGGCGAGATTGGACACGCCGGTTCCGTTCAGGATTTCTATCCGGACGCCCGGTAGTACCGGTACCGCGTCTGCGCGGCGTGCAAAGAACCCGTATCCGACCGACATAGCGCAAACCATCAGGGTGGCCCCGACGGCCAGCAGCAGTGCCTCCTGCAGGTAATTGGTCTGCTGCCTCTTTTTCTTCCTGCGTGCTACCATTCGAATTGCCTTTGCAGGATTCAGGGAAAATACGTTTTCAACCGTTTGTACGTGTCCGCAAGGTCTTCCGAAATCACCCGTGTCTCGCCCACAGCCGTTATGAAGTTCGTATCCCCGTGCCACCGTGGAACGAGATGTATGTGCAGATGGCCGATCACCCCGGCGCCTGCACTCCTGCCGAGATTCGCCCCAATGTTGATACCACCGGGTTCGTAGTCGTCCAGGATCGCTTTCTCACATTTTGCGACAAGCCCGATAAGCTCGGATGCCTCGTCCCCGGTCAGCTCGTGAAACTTGTCCACGTGCCGGTTGCAAACGACCATCACGTGCCCGTTGGAGTACGGGTAGGCGTTTACGATCACAAAGCAATGCGCTCCGCGATGAATGATTCCGGTCCGCTCGTCTTCCGTCGTCTTCAGGACGCCGCAGAAAAGACATTCATCCGGCTGGGTTTTGTTCAAGTATGCCGCCCTCCAGGGCGCGTAGATTCGGTCCACCGGTCATCCTCGAATGTGCCGTCTAACGCTTTCGAGTTCCTCATCCGTGTTCACACCCGTAACGTCGCGAACATCCCTTACCGGATGCGCCAGCACCTTTTCTCCCCGGTCGCGCAGGATCCCGACAGCGTCGGTCAGGTAGTATTCGGACTGGACGTTGTCGCTGCGCATCTCCGAGAGGGCAACGAACAGCTTCTCCTTGTCGAAACAGAAGAGCCCCGAGTTGATTTCCCGGATAGCCTTCTGTTTTTCGTCCGCATCTTTCTCTTCCACAATCGCTTCGAGGCGACCCTCATTGTCCCGGACAATGCGCCCGTAACCGGTCGGGTCGTCGAACACCGCGCTCATCACCGACGCCGAAGCCCCTTCGGAATCGTGGTAGTCCATGAACCGGCGGACCGTTTCTGTCTGCAGGCACGGTACGTCTCCGTTCAACACGGTGAGTGTGCCTGAAAAGTCTTTCAGAACGCTTTCACACTGCCGCACCGCGTGGCCGGTGCCGAGCTGCTCCTTCTGGAGCACGAACTGAACGTGCTCATCGGCAAGCGCCGCTTTGACGTTCTCCGCTCGGTAACCGACGACGACGTATATACCCCCTCCGCACAGCGGCCGGATGGCGTCGATAACGTACCCGACGAGCGGTTTACCCTCGACATCGTGCAACACCTTCGGGAGGTCCGAAGACATGCGGGTTCCCTTTCCCGCGGCGAGTATGACGGCTGCTCTTTCCACAACCCTTCCGGTGGCAAGGGGCTAATCGACGTCGAACAGCGGCGCTTCGGACACGTGTCCATCGGCAGTGATCTGGACGACCCGGTTGTCGATGAGCCGAACCGAACCAACATGAACCGCGGCGGCGAGCAGAACTTTCCCCTCGACGCGCTCGATCCCGGTCAGATCGGGCACCCGTAGGAGTTCTACATACTCCACCCGGTCGACACCATCGTCATTGAGCCTTTTTATAACAGCTTCGCAGATTTTACGAGGGTTAATTTCCCCCCCGGAAAGTATTTCCAGCCCGTGCCCCAGGGCGTGGTGGAGGGCTACGGCCCGCCGCCTCTCGTCGCGGGTAAGCCGACGATTCCGCGAACTGAAGGCTAGACCGTCCTCTTCACGGACGATCGGAGATACCAGGAGACGAACCGGCAGGTTCAGCTGCCGCACCATCTCCCTGATGACCGTTGCCTGCTGGGCGTCTTTCTGGCCGAAAACCGCGACGTCCGGCTCCACGACACTAAAGAGCTTTCCGACAACCGTCGTGACCCCGCGAAAATGCCCTTCGCGTGTCCTCCCGCAGAGTGGTTCCGCGGCACGCCCCGGTTCGACCCAAACCGTCTGGGACTCGGGATACATCTCGGGAACAGACGGAGAGAAGACGGCGTCACAACCCCACTCGCGGCATCGCGCCAGATCCTCGTCGATAACTCGCGGATACGAATCGACGTCTTCGTTCGGCCCGAACTGGGTCGGGTTCACAAATATCGAAACGACCAGACAGTCACCGGCTTTCCGGGCGATATCAATGCACGAGCGGTGCCCCGCGTGAAGCGCGCCCATGGTTGGGACGAATGCGACGGTTTTCCCCGCTCGCTTCTGCCCGCTTACGAACCTGCGAATGTCAAGAATAGTTGAACAACGCTCCATGTAGGGACCACCGATGGCGCGTCAGGAATAGCTGTGTTCGTTATCGGGGAAACTGCCGTCTTTCACATCGCTCACGTAGTCGGAAATCGCACGTGTTATTTCCTGGCCGATATGCGCGTATCGCTTGACGAACTTCGGAGTGAAGTCATCCATGACGCCGAGCAGATCATTGATCACGAGGACCTGTCCGTCACAGTCGGACCCGGCACCGATTCCAATCGTCGGGATGTTGACGGCGGCAGTGATTTTCCGGGCCAGCGCGCGCGGAATACCTTCGAGAACGACGGCAAAACAACCCAGCTCTTCGAGTAGCTGCGCTTCCTCGACCAGCTCCCTGGCGGCGGCGGGGTCTTTTCCCTGGACGTGGTAGCCGCCCATCTGGTGCAGGGACTGCGGCGTCAGCCCGATATGCGCCATCACAGGGATATCTGCGGCGCGAATCGCCCGAACGACGTTTGCCATTCGCTTGCCGCCTTCGAGTTTGACGGCTTCGGCACGCCCTTCCTTGAGTAGACGTCCGGCGTTCCGGACGGCGTCTTCGGCGCTCGCCTGGTAACTCATGAACGGAAGGTCACCAATCAGCATCGCGCGCGGGTGCGCCCGGCTCACCGCCTTGACGTGGTGGATAATCTCTTCGAGTGTTACGGGAAGCGTGTTGTCGTACCCCAACACCACCATGCCGAGGCTGTCCCCGACGAGAATCAGCTCCACGCCGGCTCGGTCTTCCAGAAGGGCGGTCTGGTAATCATACGCGGTGAGCATCACGATTTTCTCGCCGCGTGCTTTCATCGCGTGTACCGTATTCACCGTAATCTTATCTCTGTGTCCCATCATACCTCCCAGGACGGCACGTACAGTTCGGTTCCCTTCACGGGTTCCGCAATGCGAGCAACAAGGTCCTGAAAATGTTCGTCTTTGTTCACGAAGTCCATCGCATCTGTGTTCACCACGAGCAACGGTGTCGCCGAATAATTAAAGAAGAAATGGTTGAACGCATTGTTCAGCGTGTCCAGATAATCTTTCGAAATACCGCGTTCCATCGCCCGCCCCCTGTTCAGGATGCGGTCGAAGAGAACATCGCTCGAACCTTGGAGATAGATGACAAGATCCGGGCGGACGAGCTTCTCCTCGAGCTCCGACGCGATGCGGTTGTAGAGCGCCAGCTCGTCGTCGTTCAGATTGATATGGGCGAAAATCCTGTCTCTGGCAAAAACATAGTCAATCACCGTCAGCTCCCCGAAGAGATCCCGCTGCGTGAGGGCGAGCTGCTGCTTGTAGCGGTTCATGAGGAACACCAACTGCGTCTGGAAGGCAAAAGCCCCCATGTCCTCGTAGAACCGTTCGAGAAACGGGTTTTCTTCCGTTCGTTCTTCAACGAGCTGGACGTTCAAACGACGCGAAAGCAAGCGGGCAAACGACGTCTTACCCACCCCGATATTGCCCTCGAGCGCGATAACGGACACGCCGTTGTCCATGATGCTCTTCTTGAGATCAGTATACATCATTCGTGAGACCGAAATGACCGTGGATTGTTTTCCGAGTACTGATTCTGGAAACCTTCTGTGGCGCCAGTTGTCTGAGCAGGTCGCTGCCGGAACGTCCCGTCACGGGGCAGCGAAAGTCGGGGTTCAGCTCGAGAAGAGGAACAAGCACGAATGCGCGTTCGTAGTACCGGGGATGCGGGACGGTCAGTTCGGGCGTCCGCATCCGCTCATCCCCCACCGCCACAATATCAACGTCGATTTCTCGGGGCTCGTTGTGCCCTCCCGATCGACCCATGGTACGCTCTAAATCCTGTAATCGCTTTAGCAAATCCCCCGGACAAAGTAAAGATTGAACTTCCACAACCGCGTTTACGAACGGTCGCATCGGACCGCACCCGATAGGCTCCGTCTCGTACAGGGAACTCATCCGGAGATTGCGCCCGATGTTCGCCGTCTCCAGGTGCCGGAGCACACTCAGCACGGCGACTTCCCGCTGGCCCATGTTGGATCCGACGGCAAGATACGCGGTCTTCGTGATCAGATCGGCGCTTCCCTCGACAGGCATACTTCCACGTTCGCAAGGCTGTTCGGAAAAGGCAGGTTCAGTTTGCGGAGGGTAATCGTCACTGTGGACACCGGAAAACTCTTCAGAAGCTGGTAGCAAATATCTTCCCCCATTGATTCCAGCAGCCGGTGCTTCGTTCCCCCCGCCGTTTCCACAACGAGTGCGTAAACGGATTCGTAATTGATCGTGTCCTTCAAGGCATCGCTCTGACATGCAGCCCCCAGATCGGCGTGCAATTCGATGTCGAGCTCGATCTTCTGTCCCACCTCACGCTCGGCCGGCGATACACCGTAGTGCCCGAACACCGTCAGACTGTTGAGTCGAATGATATCACTCACCGGAAAACTCCTCGCGGGAAGATCCGCTCAAATGCGTGCGATACGATCGAGCGCTCCTGCGAGCACGTCGACCGGGCGTGTCAGAGAAATTCGAAAGTACCCTTCGCCGCCATTGCCAAACCCGACACCCGGGGTGACGAGGACGTTCGCCTTCTCGAGGAGGTCGAGGGCGTAATCCATGGAATTCCATGGGGATGGGACCCGGACCCAGACGTAGAAGGTAGCACATGTGGGAAAACATTGGAAGCCGAGCCTGTCGAGAGCGCTCACTACCGCGTCCCGGCGGGCCTGGAATTCCGAGCGCATCGATTCTGCGTATGCATCTCCGTCTCCGTCGAGCGTCGCGGCGACGGCATCCTGTATCGCTCCGAATACACCCGAGTCGATGTTTGCCTTCATATGCGCCAGCGCGTCGATAACTTTGCTGTTCCCGACCGCGAATCCGACCCGCCAACCCGTAATGCAGTATGTTTTCGAAAAGGAAAACATCTCGACGATCGGACGCTCGAGCGCACCGTCGATGCCACAGAGAAGCGGCGGCACTACGCCGTCGAAATACACGTCGGCGTACGCCGCATCGTTCGCGACAATCGTCTCCCCCGACTCCGATAGCACTAGTGCATTCTCGAAGACGCCGGCTTCGACGGTTGCGCTGGTCGGGTTGTTTGGATAGTTCAGAATACAGAGCCGCGCCTTCACATCGGAAACCGAGTCGAAGTCGGGCTTGAACCCGCTGTCCGGATCGAGTTGCAGGGTCGCGGTTTCACAGCCGGCGAATACCGCAGACGAATGATAGACCGGATAGCCGGGATCTGGCAGGAGGACGGTGTCTCCCGGATTGCAGACCGCCCACGGCAGGTGAGCGAGACCCTCCTTAGACCCGACGAGGATCAGTATCTCATCGTCGCCGGGTTCAATCCCACATCGACGCGACAGGTAACGTCGGACGGAATCCTTCAGCCGCGACGTCCCCCGCTGCGGCGGGTACCGGTGATGCTCGGGATTCGACAGGGCCTCGCCCAGATGCTCGAGCAGTGAGTCGGGGGGAGACAGGTCGGGATCACCGATACTGAGGTCAATGATGTC
>JAPUJU010000358.1 GCA_027296025.1 bacterium | reverse complement strand
CACGGATCGAGCCTGGTCCAGCCCTCCCCCGGCGCGCGGTGGCGCCGGAGCGCTCGGGCGCTCGGTGTTTGCCGGCGCGGACGCGGTGCTCGGAGGAATCTCTCTACGTTCGGACGGTGTGCTCGCGGGAGGGTCCGGCGGCCTGACGGGCGGTGTCGACGACGCAGCCGGTTGCGCGGGCCCCGGCGCGTGCGCGGATGCCGACGCAGGGTCGACCGGTTTCGTCGCAGAGGTCTGTTTTTGAGCCGTCGCTTTTCCCGTGTCAGCCCATTTCTTGATTTCGCCCTCGAGTTGCTTCTCTTCGCTGACAAAATCCGTTTCGGCCGTCTCGAGGAATTTCAAGTGCGATTCGACGAGCATTTTCATACGCATCAGGTAGGAGTCACGCTGGCGTTTCAGATTCTGAATCTCGTGCCGGATGTTCATCGCCTCCTGCTTGATGTCGCGAACGCTTTTCTCTGCTTCGATCTGCGCCTCCTTGACAATGAGGTTCGCCTCACGCCGCGCGTTGTCTTTGGCCTCGACCGTCACGCGTTCGGCGGTGAGCAGCGTATCGCGTAACGTCTTCTCCATATTGCGGTACTCCGCAACCTTGTCATCCAACTCGATGAGACGCTCGCGCAATGCTTTGTTGTCGTTCAAGACCGCTTCGTACTCATCGGCCACCGTGGCCAGGAACGCGTGGACCTCGTCCGCTTCCAGCCCGCGCATCGCTTTCTTGAACTCCTGCTTCCGTATGTCCAGCGGCGTCAAACGCATGGTTTCTCCTCCGTGGGAGTGTACTGACCGACCTGCGGGATCGCGTCATTCGCACGGCCCGAGCCGACGGTGTCTTTCGAAAGGGTAAGAATCACCCGTGAAAATGCAAGTATTAAGCCAAGCGGCAGCCCCGTTGTCTAATCGATAAGCTATTCATTTTCAGCAGATTATACGCAGGGCACGATTTGTACCGGGCGGCCGAGTCTGACTCAAGATACACAAATCGCCGGCGAATTGGTAAGATTTTTTCCGACGGGCTTCAAGGGTCCCGAGCGGCCCCGGCCGGGCCCCTCCCGCCGAAAAGCACCCTTCCGACCCGGATAATCGTGGACCCCTCTTCGATGGCAATCTGAAAGTCGCCGGTCATCCCCATGCTGAGATGCGGCATGTCGATACCCGACGACTCGGAGACTTTTTCGCGGAGCCGGAAGAGCGACTGAAAGGCGCGGCGGACTCGTGTCATCTCGTCGGTGAAGGGACCGATCGTCATCAACCCGCGAAGCTCGAGGTTCGGAAGCCCGTTGATTTTCGTGGCGGCTTCGTAAACCTCTGCGGGAACAAAACCATGCTTCGATTTTTCGCCCGAGGTGTTTACTTCAAGAAGGATACGCGAGGTGACATTGCGTTCACCGCCGAGCCGGCTCAATGTCTCCGCGAGCTTCAAACGATCGACCGAATGGATCAACGAAAACTGATCGATGGCGCGGCCGGCCTTGTTCCTCTGGAGGGTCCCGATGAGATGCCATCGGCACCGGAGCGTGACCGCGTCCTTCTTGTCGAGGAACTCGTGGATGCGGTTTTCCCCGACATCCGTCACGCCCGCCTCGATCGCCGCACTGACCACGTCCGCACCGTGCGTTTTCGTTACAGCGACAAGAGTTACAGACTCGGGATTGCGCCCGACACGCGCACACGCTGTTTCGATGTGTTCGCGGACACGTTTAAGGTTGTCCGCGATGAAATCTTTGGTAATATGAGTCACAGGTCCTCACGTCCCGCGTCAGAAGAGCCTGGCAGCGACCGCCGCGGTCGGAGCCGGGGTTGTCAAATCACCCACCTCACGCACGTAAATAACACAGTTATTCCTGTTTGGATGCGTGTCGACAAATTAATTTTTTCACATGGTGGTTATTTCTTGACGGAGCAATTTGTCGCCTTTTATGATGCGGTTCGCAGCGTTGCAAACCACAATATCTAGTGCATAACACCGCGGAAATTACTATATTTAGTGCAAACCTGTCAGAGTGATGAGGAGGAGCGTCGTTGTTTGAAAAGATAAAAAAGCGTAGTGGTCGGATCGTCGATTTCGATCGAGCCCGAATTGAACGGGCCATGGCAAAGGCATTTGTCGGTACGGGCGTCGACGTGAGTCCGGAAACTCTCGAGAAGATTACCGATGATGTCATCGGCGGCGTTCGAGAGCATTTTGTCGAGCGCATCCCGAATGTTGAAAGCGTTCAGGATCTGGTCGAAAAAGTTCTCGCCGAGCGCGGTTTCTTCGAGGTTTCCAAAGCGTACATTCTCTACCGGAAAGAGCACGCCGAGATTCGCGAGAGCAAGAAGGTTGAAATCCTCGAGCGAATCGAAAAGAAAGATCTCCTGGTCAAGAAACGCAGTGGCGCCCCTGCCGAGTTCGACATGGTGGAGATCGAAAGGGCGATCGAGAATTGTTGTCGCGGACAAGAGGATGTGGTGGACATTGAAGGGATTATCCACGACACGAAACTGGCGATTTACGACGGGATTTCGACGAAAGACATCAACCTGGCAGTGATTATGGCCATGCGGGCGCGGATCGAGAGGGATCCCGCGTACTCCCGTATCGCCGCCCGTTTCCTGTTCAACGACCTCTACAAGGATGTCATCGGTATCGACGAGTTCGAAGACGGATTCGAGAATGCCTACAAGAGCGCCCTCAAGGACAAGATCAAGATGGGCGTCGACTCGGGCCGCGTCGATCCCCGCCTGCTCGAGTACGACCTGGACTTTCTCTGCGACGCGATCCGGCCCGAGCGCGATCATCTTCTTCAGTACCTCGGTGCGCAGGTTCTTTACGATCGGTACTTCCTGAAGAATCTCGACCAGCAAATCATGGAGAGCCCGCAGCACTTCTGGATGCGCGTCGCGATGGGGCTTGCCTTGAACGAAGAGAATCGCGAAGCGCGGGCGGTCGAATTCTACGACACGATTTCGCAGCTTCACTACGTGCCGTCGACACCGACGCTCTTTCACTCGGGGACAAATCATCCGCAGATGAGTTCGTGTTACCTGACCACCGTGAAGGACGAACTCTCACACATCATGAAGTCGATTGCCGACAATGCACAGCTTTCGAAGTGGTCGGGCGGGCTGGGAAACGATTGGTCGAACATCCGCGCAACGGGATCACTGATCAAGAGCACCAACGTCGGTAGCCAGGGTGTCGTTCCGTTTTTGAAAATCGTCGACGCCACCACGGCCGCCATTAACCGAAGCGGAAAGCGCCGCGGTGCCACGTGTGTTTACCTCGAGACGTGGCACTACGATATCGAGGATTTCCTCGAACTGCGCAAAAACACCGGTGACGAGCGGCGGCGGACCCACGACACCAACACGGCGAACTGGATTCCGGACCTTTTCATGAAGCGCTTGGAAGCCGACGAAGAGTGGACGCTCTTCTCGCCGGATGAAACGCCGGATCTGCATCACATTTACGGACGCGAGTTCGACAAGCGTTACGCCGAATACGAGGCCAAAGCGGAGCGTGGTGAGATGCGTCTTTTCCGCAAGGTGCGCGCAGTCGATCTCTGGCGCAAAATGATCACGATGCTGTTCGAAACGGGGCATCCGTGGATCACGTTCAAGGATCCGTGCAACATCCGGTCGCCGCAGGACCACGTCGGGGTTGTGCACAGCTCGAACCTTTGCACAGAGATCACTCTGAACACGTCGGAAGACGAGACGGCGGTCTGCAATCTAGGATCGGTCAACCTGTCGAGGCACGTGGCAAACGGTAAGCTAGACACGGAAATGCTCTCGAACACGATCACATCAGCGATCCGCATGCTCGACAACGTGATCGACCTGAACTTCTACCCGACCCAGGAGTCGAAGAATGCGAACATGCGTCACCGGCCGATCGGCCTGGGAGTCATGGGACTTCAGGACACGCTCTACAAGCTCAACCTGAACTTCGGCAGCGACGCCGCCCTGGCGTTTTCCGACGCGACTCAGGAGTTCATCTCCTACCATACGATCCTGACGTCCTCGAAGCTTGCGAAGGAGAAGGGCGCGTACGCAACATACGAGGGATCGAAGTGGCATCGCGGTCTTTTCCCCATCGATACGCTCGCACTCCTCGAAGAAGAGCGCGGCGTCCCGACGGGCCTCGACACGAAACCGCAGATGGACTGGACACCGGTTCGCGACCACGTCGCAAAGTACGGGATGCGCAACGCGAACACGATGGCCATCGCGCCGACAGCGACGATTGCGAACATCGCCGGGTGTTTCCCGTCCATCGAGCCGATCTACAAGAACATCTACGTGAAGTCCAACTTCAGTGGCGAGTTCACGATTATCAATAGTTACCTCGTGGACGAACTGAAAGCTCTTGACCTGTGGACGGACGATATCGCCGAGAAACTGAAGTACTATGACGGAAGCGTCCAGCAGATAAGGGAAATCCCGGCGCACCTCATGGAAAAATACAAGGAAGTGTTCGAGATCGATCCGAAATGCCTGATCCACCACGCAGCACGCCGTGCCAAGTGGATCGATCAGAGCCAGTCGATCAACATCTTCACGCGAAGCACCTCGGGCAAATTCATCTCGGACGCCTATAAGTACGCGTGGAAGAGTGGCCTGAAGACCACGTACTACATGCGGATTCTAGGTGCATCTGCGATCGAGAAGAGCACCATCGACCTGAACAAAAATTTCGAGAGTACTCCCGCGACGGAAGAGATCGCGATCGCGGCTGCTGCCGCTGTGGTCAGCGCGGCCGCAAAGACGGATGAACTGCCGGCGTCCGTTGTGACGTCTGCGGCCTGTCTCCTCGACGATCCCACGTGTGAGGCGTGCCAGTAAATACCGATCTGTGCCAGACACTCGGGCCTCACTCGCAAGAGGCCGGGCCGACGGTAAGGATCTCCGTCTCAAGATTTGGTAGACATGGTAGTTAGATGACGGCAGAGCCGTCTCGAAGGGCAACCTACCCCTCAAAGGGGAAAGATAAAGTGGAAGGGGAAGGAACGATGACCACCGGAAGAAGCAACGACACACTCCTGAACTGCACGACGACCGACCCGAACAAGATCCTCCCCATGAAATACAAGTGGGCGAGGAAGCATTATAAGGACGGGGTGGCGAACAACTGGACGCCGGAAGAAGTCAACATGCAGAAGGACGTAGAGATGTGGCGGAGCCCCACGGCGCTGACTGACGACGAGCGGCGCCTGGTCATGTGGAACATGGGATTCTTTTCGACGGCGGAAAGCCTTACCGCAAACAACATCGTTCTAGCGATCTACAAGCACATCACGAACCCCGAATGCCGCCAGTACCTCCTGCGGCAGGCCTACGAGGAAGCCGTTCACACGGATACGTTCATCTACTGCTGTGACACGCTCGGCCTGGAACCGGACGAGGTATACAACATGTATCTCGACATCGGAAGCATTCGCGCCAAAGACGACTTCGTGCTCGACATTACGAAATCGATCCTCGACGACGGATTCACGACGCAAGGGCCGGAGAACGTGCAGCGCTTCGTCAACGACCTCGTGGGCTACTACGTCATCATGGAGGGTATTTTCTTCTACGCGGGATTCGTTATGATGCTGTCGTTCCTGCGGCAGAACAAGATGGTCGGTGTCGGTGAGCAATTCCAGTTCATTCTGCGTGACGAGTCGGTTCATCTCGCGTTCGGGACCGATCTTATCAACACGATCATCAGTGAAAACATCGAGATCTGGACCGACCCTTTCAAACAGCAAATTACAAAAAATATCCGC
>JAPUJU010000357.1 GCA_027296025.1 bacterium | reverse complement strand
CATGGTGACGGGACCGCAGAGCGCAGTCGACCCGATCGATCTTCTGCCGACGAAAAAAGTGGATCTCACGCGAATTCGCGAGACGTTGACGCGCGAGGTCGAACTGGACTACGATTCCGAACTCTTCGTTTGCGAACCGACACGGGTCGCTGTGGATATTTCCATCAGTAACCGGAGTCAGCGAGTCATTACGAACCTGCCGCCGACGGTGTTGGTCGACGACGACGATCTTCACGTAGAGGTCACGCCGAAGACCGTCTCACTCACCCTCGAAGGGCCCGAGGCGCTGATCGACACACTGGCATCGGGGGATATCTCCGTGCTGATCGACCTCAGCGGAAAACCCCCAGGCCGCTACGTGCTCGCGCCGGAGATCATCGTCCCGGAGGGGATCCGCAAGTTCGAAGTAGACGTCGACAGCCTGCAGATAACGTTGACGCGTGTGCCCGGTGGCCGATCGATGTAGGTGACGCCCGCGATGAAAAACAAGCTGAAAATCGTCGACGTCAGTCTCCTCTCGAACTACCTGGGGAAATGGTTGACGGTGGTCGTTGCGACGATCGTGATCGGCCTCGCGCTTCACGCGATTGTTGCAACGGGCGGAAGCAGCGAGCGCAACATCGTCAGCATCTGCATGCCCGACACCCGGTCTCCAGAGGGCAAACCCGCCTACGAACCGCTTCGCAGCCTCGTCCGACGTGAGACCCGCAGGCCCGTAGAATTATCCACGTGCGCGGGTGAATGGACTCCCGGGCACGACCTCTACGTCATGCCGATTGCGGCCTACTTTCGTCACGCGGAGTTGCTGGACGTCGAGGCGCTCTTCGAGATTACGGATTCGGAGCGCCGAACGGACAGCGCGGTACTGATATCACGTCCCGGGGATACGGTACGGGCGTCCGATGGGCCGGACTATTCCGGGGTGAGTGCCGACGACGTTGCGTTCGTATCGCCGAATTCGATCAACGGTTTCTGGATTCAAGCGGCCAGGATGCAAAGCGCGGGTTTCGATCTGCCGGAGACCATCGAGGCCGTGAAATTCGAGGGCAAAGGAGACACCGTTGAGCGCGTCATCTTCGGAGTGATCTATGGATCGTACCGGCTGGGTGCCTGCAGGCTGAGCGATGTAACGTCGCTTTTCGAGCGTGGCGTCATCCGCCGGGGCGAAGTTCGGATCTTGCAGAAATATGACTCCTTGCCGGAGGTGGTCATTGCCGCACACCCCGGCGAAGCGAACTACTACCGGCGCAAGCTGAAAAACATCGGCGAGAGCCTCGCAGGCTCAGCGACGACGAGCACCCCGGACGAAACCGTCGAGCTCCTGAAATCCAGTGGTTTCGGGGGACTGTGGCCGATAACCGATGAACGCCTCGCAGGTGCGCGGAAATTGTACGAGCAGTATGCCGCGCTTTACGGGGCTTCTCAAATCCAGTAAGGCCCTTGACATGGAGCGCCTTTGAAAATACTGTCATGCCTTGTTTAAGGAAGGGAAACAGGGGTTTGACATGAACTTGTCCGAGCTCTTCGACGATCACAGTCTGCTTCTAGACGTTGAGCCGTACGAAAAAGAGAAACTTCTCGAAACGATTTTGAAAGAATTTGATTCGAGGGGGAAAATCAAGGACTTCGATCGTGCCCTTGCGGATGTCATTGAGCGCGAGAAAGTGATGAGCACGGGAATCGGGAACGGTGTTGCCATTCCGCACGCGTACACGGACGGCGTGAGCGAATTGGTCGCGGGATTCTTCCGGACGCGCGAACCGGTGGACTTCACCGCGCTCGACGGCAAGCAGGTGGATTTGTTTTTTATCATCCTGGGTCCGAAGGCCAGCCGCAGAAACCATATTAAGGTGCTGGCGAAGATTTCGAGGCTGCTGAACCACGAGGAATTTCGAGGAAACCTGAGGGACGCAGCAAGCATCACGGATGTGCGAGAGGTTTTCAAACGTCACGGCGACCGATGATGATTGGCCTTTAGCCCCCGGAACAGAAAACAGTAACCCAGGCAACGGGAAGGGTAGCGTGAGGGCCGATGGCCATGACCCGAGTCGGTCTGATGCCGGTTATTTTCTTTGTTGTCCTCATCTTTCTGGTCTCGTCGATTCCCTCGCTTCAAGCACCGGGACCGAGGTTCCTGCTCAAGGATAAACTGGCACACTTCTCCGAGTACTTTATTCTGGGGCTCCTGCTCTTCAGGGGTTTTCGGTGGGACGTGAGCCGCTCGCGAGTCGCGACCTTCGGCTTTCTCCTCGCGATCGGAGCGACGATCGGCGCGGTGGATGAAGTCTATCAGAGTTTTATTCCCGGACGGGAAATGGACATCGACGACTGGTACGCCGATGTGCTCGGAGTTGCGTCCGCCATCGGCCTGTTTACGTTCACGGCGCTTGGCAAGTGGCCCGGGACGATCGACGATGCGGGTTCGCGCGAGGCAGCCTAGCTATTATCATGAGTATTGAAAAATTTATCATTCCCTTCGACCGGTCGCATCGTTGCGGTGAGTTGCGCATCTCCGACGTTGGCGAGAGCGTCACCGTCATGGGTTGGGTTCAGCGCGTCCGCGACCTGGGAGGGCTCCGTTTCGTCGACTTGCGGGACCGTTCGGGCGTCGTGCAGCTGATTGTTGACCCGAACGCGGACAGCGTTGGCGAATTGTCGAAGACCCTCAATATGGAAGACGTCATTGCGTGTCGGGGTTCCGTGCAGAAGCGCCCGAGCGAGATGGCACGGGAAGACATTGCCACCGGCGCTCTCGAAGTTGCCGTCGAAGAGATGTACATGCTGAACGACTCGCTCGTCCCGCCGTTTACGATCACCGATGAGGTGAAAGCAAACGAAGACCTGCGGCTCAAGTATCGGTACCTGGATCTTCGGCGAGGCCCGATGCAGCGAAACATCGAGATGCGACACCGGGTGATACTTGCGGTACGAAATTTCCTGAGCGAGCGGAACTTCATCGAGATCGAAACACCGATGCTCGTTCGTTGCACGCCAGAGGGCGCGCGCGACTACCTCGTGCCAAGTCGCTTGCAGCGCGGGAAGTTTTACGCGCTTCCCCAGAGTCCGCAGTTGTACAAACAGATCCTTATGGTGTCGGGTTTCGATCGCTATTTTCAACTCGCCCGGTGCATGAGGGACGAAGATCTTCGTGCCGACCGGCAGCCCGAACACACGCAGATCGACATCGAAATGAGTTTTGTCAAGGAGCCGGACGTCTTCCGCCTTATCGAGGACCTGATGACGGAAATTTTTCAGGTCGGCCGCGGTATCGAAATCAAGACGCCGTTCCCGATTCTCTCTCATAAAGAGGTGATGCTTCGTTACGGAACCGACAAGCCCGACTTTCGAATCGGGATGGAGTTGCAGACACTGGACGGGGCCTTCGAGGGCACCGGCTTTCGAATCCTGCAGGACGCTTTTGCGCGTGGAGAATCCGTGCGAGGAATCGTGGTGCGAGGCGGTGCGAAGTTGACGAAGAAAACGACAGATAAACTCGAGGGCACGGCGAAGTCAATGGGAGCGGGAGGGTTAATTCAGTTGAAGCGGCAGGGCGACGGTCTGAAGGGACCCGTTGCGAAGGCGATCGGCGATGACGTCGCGAAACGAGTGATCGGCGCTGCGGGAATTGAAGACGGTGACCTTCTGCTCGCCGTGATCGGGGAATCGAGAGGCGTATCCCGCATTCTCGGGCGGCTCCGTGTCGACGTAGCGAAAGTCATGTCGTTGGGGGACTCCAACGAGTTCCAGTTTGCGTGGATCAACGAGTTCCCTCTCTACGAGTGGGATGAGGGCCGGAAGGCAATTTCCCCATCGCATCACTTTTTTTCGATGCCGTACGAGGAAGATTTGTCACTTCTCGAGAGTGAACCGCTGAAGGTCCGCGCGCACCTTTACGATCTGGTTTGCAACGGAGTTGAGCTGGCTTCGGGAAGCATCCGGGTGCACAATCGCGAACTGCAGGAGCGGATCATGGCGGTCTGCGGTGTCACGAAAGAGAAGGCGGATGAACGGTTCGGGTTTCTACTGCACGCGCTGGAACACGGTGCTCCGCCGCACGGCGGCATTGCCCCGGGGCTCGATCGCATCATCATGCTCCTCGCGGGAGCCGACTCGATTCGCGATGTGATCGCTTTTCCGAAGACGCAGAAGGCTACGTCGCTGATGGACGAGGCACCGTCGCCGGTGGACGCCGAGCAGCTCGACGAGCTCGGCATCCGGATCGTGAAGCCGACCCCGCGCGGCTAACACTACGCGGCTAACCCCACCAATTAATCGCACTTGACAGAACCACGTGCGATTGCTAAGTTTCCCACACTTTTGCGGGCGGATATCCGTACTCGATGGAGGTTACTACGAGGTGTGGCCCAAGCTGGTTCTGCGCGCAATCCTCACATGCGCCGCAGTGATTCTTTTATCCATATTCAGTTGTTCAAAAGTGCCGATGGTTTGCACGGTGAGTCCCATCGATATCGAGGAACTCAAGTCCGACATCCGTGACTTCGACGCGCAACTCGCCGATACCCAGGCCCGTCTGGCGGAGGAACAGGCACGTCTCGCCGGGAAGCAGGCGAAGCTCTCGGGGCTCGAGGTGCAGCCCGCTCTTCTCAGGCAGGAGCTGCATCGCCTCAAGAAAATGAGCGGGAAAGTCTTCGAAGAGGACGAGGATCTCGGAGCGAACACGACGGCGCGGGGGCGCTAGCCATGAAGGTCAGTACGATCATGCGAGAGATTTTCATCGCAGGCGGCGTTGCGGCGGTCGTGGTCATTTTTGCTGGTGGTTGCGGCGGATCGAAAGTGCGTGAAGTCAACGTCGGCTCCGGCGAATACTATTCGGAAGATGACTACGATCTGCTTTCAGACGGTGAAAAGAATGCCTACTGCACGAACCTGACGACCGAGCTCGGACATACGAAGAGCACTCTCGACAACACGGAGCAAGAGCTGGAGGACACGCGTTTCGCCATCGAGGCGATTCGCCAGCAGATCATACCGATCGATCGCCAGACCCTGAATCTTGAAGCGGACATCCGAACGCTGAAGGGACAGATCGAGGAAATCAAAGCGCTGCCGCGGACGTACCGCGTTCGCCCCGACGATTCGCTCTCACTCATCGCCAGCTTCGACGATATCTACAACAACCTCGAGAACTGGTGGAAAATCTTCGAGGCCAACCAGGATAAGATCGATGATCCGTACTACATCTTTCCGGACACCGTGCTGGTGATCCCCCGCGACTGGCCAATCGAGTAAGCTCGGATTTTCCATACGACTCGAATCCCCATCTCAATGATCTCGCAGAACGACTTGCGTTCGATCGGCAGAATCCGCAGTTGGCTTCACGGGTTCATGGTATAATATTATAAGATAACAATAGATTCAGTCTACTCGAGGCTCCGTATGTTCACCTGCCGCATGCAACGTCGACAACGCCTACGCGCCGCGCATCCACCCCTCCTCGCCTGCCTGGTCGTCCTGGCGACCTGCGTCTCGGTC
>JAPUJU010000356.1 GCA_027296025.1 bacterium | reverse complement strand
GTCCCCGGGAGCCTACGTCATCAAGGATTTCGAACGTGGTCCGGTCCATGGCCGTTACGTAGTAGCGGTTCTCGACGTACCTCCGAATCACATCCACGACGAGTGTATAGTATTGCTTGAACTCATTCTCCTCGAGGAGACCCAGCGTTTCAATGTGCGCCAGTTCCCGAAGCGCGACGAAGTCGGGGGGTAACGCTGGCTCCACGGGTTCAGGTTCATTCTCCAGCCGCCGGCGCCATCTCAGGAAGAAATAGACCGCAGCCGCCGCTAGCAGCAGTCCGGCAACCAGCCACGCGACCCATGCGAAGCTTCGCGGTGCATTCCATTGCGCTTTAAGAGGCCTGGGTTCCGACCCCTCTCCGGTCAAATGCCGCACGGGGACGTCGACGGGATCGGTCGTGGTGACGAGCGTATCCCCTGCCGGCGTCACGAAGAGAATCGGGATCCCCGGAATCGTCGCGTGCGCAAGATCCACGGTTATCAGTTCGAGATCGATTTCGGTGACGCCAGGCTCGTGCTCCCGCGCCGTAATGTCGATCACGTTGCAGTTTCCGGGATCGAACCCGGCAGGCCGAACAAGCGTCAACGAGTCCGGGTAGGAGACACGATGAACGACGCGGAAACGTTCGCCAACCGTTATGGAGTCGGCCCGCACGTCCGTCTCGAGATGGACGGGCGCAACGGCGGCCCCGAGCGAGGTCGCCCACAGGATTGCCAGCAGAGTGAGAAATAATCGAAAATCCATCCGGGCATATTCCTTATCGTCGTTTGCGTGCCCGAAAAAACAGGCTGAGTGGTTTTGTATAGTCTTGCTCGGTATCGATGTCAATCGCATCCACACCGGACCTCCGAAACAGCTCCTGAAGTCTATCGTCTCTCGCGTGAATATAGTTCTTGAAACGATCTCTCGCGTCTCGTCCTCCCAAATCGATCAAGCGCTCGGTTCCCCGCTCCTGGTCCCACAGCCTGACCATCGTTGCGATACCGATATCCATCTCGCGCGGGTCACGAATATGGATCGCGACCAGATCGAAGCGGCGAGACGCCATCGCGAGCGGCCGGTCGAACTCGGGGGAAATGAAGTCACTCAGAACGAAGACGATCGCACGGCGTTTTGTTACTTTGAGTAAGAACTCGAGCGCGCTTGCGATGTTCGTGCCACGTCCCCGCGGGCGGTGCGAGAGGACTTTGCGGATCACGTGAAGCACGTGGCTGCGACCCTTCTCGGGCGGAATGTATTCTTCGACGTGATCCGAGAAAACAATCGCTCCGACTTTGTCGTTATTCTGAATTGTACTGAAAGCGAGCAGCGCGCAGATCTCCGCGGCAATATCGATCTTGGTTTTCAATTGTGTCCCGAACTTTCCCGATGCGCTGACGTCGAGCAGAAACAGAACGACGAGCTCGCGCTCCTCCGTGAAACGTTTGATGTACGGGGCACCCATCCGTGCGGTCACATTCCAATCGATCGTACGAACGTCATCGCCGGGTTGATACTCGCGCACCTCGTCGAACTCCATCCCCTGCCCTTTGAATACGCTGTGGTACTCACCGGAAAAGAGATCGTTGACCTTGCGTTTCGTGAAAATCTCAATGCGCCGGATCTTGCGAAGAATCTCGACGATGTCGCGAACGTCTGTAAACTCGGTAGCCTGATTCATGATTGTTATGGGACCTCGACTGCATCGAAAATACGCTGAATAATGGCTTCCGAATCGAGTTCCTCGGCCTCCGCCTCGTATGTGACGATGACCCTATGCCGAAGAACGTCCGGCGCGATCGACTTGACATCTTCCGGCGTCACGTAGCCTCGCCCACGGAGAAACGCGTGCGCCTTTGCTGCCTGCGCGAGGAAAATGGTTGCCCGCGGTGAGCCGCCATACTCGATAAGGTGCTTGATCGGAATGTTGAAGCTTTCGGGATCGCGCGTCGCGAAGACGATATCAAGGATGTAGTTCTTGACCTTCTCATCCATGTAGATCTGGCGAATTAGATCCTGCGCTTTCTTCAGCCTTGCGGGCTTGACCACGGGTTTGACTTTGGGAAGCCCCTCAACCGTCACTCGCTCGAGAATGCGCTTTTCGTCCTCGCGTTGCGGGTACGTGATTCTCACTTTCATCATGAACCGGTCGACCTGCGCTTCGGGAAGCGGGTACGTTCCTTCCTGCTCGATAGGGTTCTGGGTCGCCATCACGAGAAAGGGAAAACCCATCGGATAGGTCTGGTCGCCGATCGTGACCTGCCGCTCCTG
The DNA here is from genome assembly GCA_027296025.1 of bacterium. Taxonomy (GTDB): domain Bacteria; phylum Krumholzibacteriota; class Krumholzibacteriia; order WVZY01; family WVZY01; genus JAPUJU01. The sequence goes on along the minus strand of JAPUJU010000356.1, from coordinate 6,085 downwards.
CATACATTCGAGTAGCGCGCTCTGCACCTTGGCGGGCGCGCGGTTGATCTCATCGGCGAGAATGAGATTGGAAAAGATGGGGCCCTTCTTAACCGTGAACGAATGGTCCCTCGGGTCGTACACTTGTGTCCCGACGATATCCGCCGGTAACAGATCCGGGGTGAACTGTATCCGCTGAAAAGACGTCGCAATCGCCTGGGCGAGCGTCTGAATCGAAAGCGTTTTCGCGAGACCCGGCACTCCCTCGATCAGGACGTGCCCATCGCATAAGAGGCCGATCAACAGACGGTCGATCAGGTCGTGCTGGCCAACGATTACCGTCTGAATCGCCTTTCGAAGCTCCGGTACAAACTGGCTCTCCCGTTCGACCTTTTCGTTGAGAGCCTGAACCTCTTGTTCCATCCTCGACCTCCGATTTCGAGTTTTGTGTTCCCAGTTTACTATTGAACAAAGAACTACGATTATGTTTCCAGCGGAGTTTCAACTGCCGGTTATTGAACACATCGAGGTTGCGAAAACCTCGCCCCTCCCCTAAAATTCACTGCCGAGCGGGCGTTGGCTCGTACGAATCTAAAGAATATTGGCATGAGAATCAGGAAACAGTTGTCCGGGAACCGGACCGCGGCCTGTCCAATCAGTGACTATGGTAAACGAAATATCTCCCAAGTCAAGCAGCCCCAACGGAATGGCGGCCGCCGGGCGCACAGGAGCGCGTCTGCCCGGCTACGGGGTGGCAGGCATTGTGATTCTCGTTGTTGCCGGGGCGCTTCTCGTCGCGGGCGTTTCGGTCATCCGCATGTGGTTCACGCCGATCATGTGGACCGGCTACATCCTTTTCATGGACGGGCTGATTCGACGGCGCCGGGGCACGTCGCTGCTGTCGGACCATCCACTCGAATTCGGCCTGCTCTGTGTCATATCGGTCGCAAGCTGGACGATCTTCGAAGGCTACAACGTGATGCTCAAGAACTGGCATTACGTGGGTCTCCCCGACAACATGATTGTTCGCTACATCGGCTACGCATGGGCGTTTGCAACGATCTCTCCGGGAATGTTTCTCACATACGAGTATCTCGACTGCCATTTGCCCGGTTCATCGCCGAAGACGCCGTCGCGGCTCCCGAATGCAGTTTTCTACGGGTTCGTCATTTTTGGAGCGGCGTGTATGGTGACCCCGTTTGTGTGGTCGTCGACGTGGATGTCACCGCTCGTGTGGATGAGCTTCGCCTTCCTCATCGATCCGCTGAACGGACGCATGGGCGAGCGGTCCTTCCTGACGGAATTTTTCACCGGGCACTACCGGTCGATGTCATTGATGTTTCTCGCCGGCGCGCTCTGTGGGATACTCTGGGAATTCTGGAACTACTGGGCCGTTACCAAGTGGCACTACGACGTGCCCTACTTCGGCCACATCAAAATATTCGAGATGCCCGTTCTCGGATTCCTTGGATTCATGCCGTTTGCCGTTGAGTCGTACGCAATCTACATTGTGATTCGAAAACTCATCCCCATCCGCCGGCAGGTGAAATATCTTGGATAAATCTTCCGTTTTCGAGAAACTCGTCGCCCCCGCACGAGGAATCATACTCGACTTCGACGGCTTTCTTGCGGACAGCGAAAAGTACCACTTCGCGTCGTACCGTGAGGTGTTTGCGCGTTACGGCCACGAAATCGATGAAACGGAATACTACAAGTACTGGACCTCTCTGGGCCACGGCGCGCAAGGCGAAATCGAACGCCACAATCTGGACCTCGACCCGAAGAAGATCCGCCTCGAAAAGCAGCCGATTTTTTCCGGCTACTGCGAAGACGGGAGCATCCAGCTGTTTCCCGAGGCGGACGAGATGCTGCGGTTGCTTTCCGCATCAGCAAAAATTCTCGCGATCGCCAGCGGATCGTTCAAGCGGGATATCTATGCTGTGTTGAAAAATGGCGGCGTCTCCCAACTCGTCCACGTCATTCTGGGCAGCGATACCGTTCCGACTATAAAACCGGCTCCAGATATTTTCCTCGAGACTCTGAAGACGATTCAACTGGAAGCGCACGAATGCGTCGTGTTCGAGGATGCCGAAAAAGGGATGTTCGCTGCGATCGAGGCGGAGATTCCGGTCATCATAGTGCGGACCGCAGAGACGAAGGATTTCGATTTCAGCAGAGCCGACCTTGTACTCGACTCCCACAAGGAGCTGGGCCAGCTGACACGGGAGACGTTCGGCTAGGCACCCGCCATTCTGGATGCGTGCGGGCACACACAGTTGAAGGCACAGCCCCGGCACGCCTCGCCGGGAGTCGGTGGAAAATCGTTCGAAAGCACCGCCTCCGACAAATGCCCGGCCAGCTTCCCGATTCGCTCGCCCCGCGAGACGTCCACCTCGAACAGTGCGGTCGGCTCACGGAGGTGACACAAGACACCGCTCGTAACGCGATCGCCGGTCCTTTCCAGGGCCCAGGCATAGAACGCGACCTGGAAGCGGTAGTCATCGCGTTCGCTTCCCCCCTTGTAGTCCACAATCCGCAAGCCGCCGTTTGTGCCATCCACACGATCGACGACGCCTCGAAGAATCACGTTATCGACGCGAACCTGTACTGGAAGTTCCAGCCGGCGCTCATCCACCGGTCCGGCAATCGCCGACTTGCGGTAGGCTTTAATCAGTCGTGACCCTTCGGCGATCACTTGTTCGCGACGTTCCGAGAATCCGAAACGCGCCGAGAGATCATTCAACAGCTCGGCGACATCCTCCCTATCAGTGCTCGAGAGCCACTCGTACATGAACCGGTGCATGAACGTGCCGAAGAGTGTGGGCTCGATTCCAGCCGGATGATCCGCCTTCGCCGTGCCTCTTTCCCATGGCTCACTCTCTTCGTCTGCGTTTGTCTCGGGCCAACCGATCATCCCGTCTATGTACTGATACCGGTATTGCAGCGGGCACCGGTCAAACGCAAGCAGGCCTCGCCAGCCGGCGAACTGCACCCCGGTGACTGACGTGACGTGTAGTCTCGCCTCTTCAAGCCTTTCACGGCCCGCCCGCCAGCGTTCCAGCAACGGCTCCAGGGCTTCCTTTTCGGATGCACCGGCCGACGCAGGGACGACACAGTGGGTCGCCGGAACATCGCGCGCGATCTCATGGTAGATATCACGGTCGTTCAACACGTTGAGAACCCCGGCAAACAGGTTCGGCAGGGGCGTCTTTGCTGGCTTCACTCCGTTTGCATACGGTGAGCTGACGAACAGATAATCCTTCGCGCGCGTGATCGCGACATATAATAGACAGCGCTCCTCTTGATCGCGGTCGGGGAGGGTCAGTCCGGGTGTCAGCTCGACAATCTTCTTTGCTTGTTCGGTCGAGCGATTTTTGTAGTCTTTTTTGCCGATGAACAACCCGAAATCGGGGAGAAGAACGAACGAATCCCCACCTCTTGGACGGTTCTTAATTCCCGGCAACGCGACTGCGGGAAACTCAAGCCCCTTGGCCAGATGAACGGTCATGATTCTAACTCGACCCTCCGGATGCGCCGCGACATCGGGATCCCCCAACGTCCCCTCCTCGAGAAGCGTCTCCAGTGCCTCAACAAACGCGGCCAGTGTCCCGTCGCGTCGCCTCATCAGATCCTCCGCCACGTCGACGACCACTTTGGTGAGCGCATCTACGAAACGCGCGTCGGCACCCTCATGGAAGGAATGAAAATAGAAATGGGTGGCCTCGAGTGCGTCGTGTATGAACGTGCGCAGATCGAGCACTTCCCGACGCGCGTCGAGGTCACGCACCAGGTCGGCCAGCATGTTCAGCCGGCGGCGCACATCCTCTTCGCTGATCTGTCCCAGCGTGTGCTGCGAGAGAAGCTCTGCTACCGTTGGCTGTCTGCTCGCGCGCGCGTTTCTGCCCGAGACCTCACGCGCGGCATCGAAAATCGTCTGGATCACACTGTCGGGCACAGAAAGCGGCGGCGCCTCCACGGCACTGAGAAACGCGCGCAGATCGCCCGGGTAAATGAGAAGGGTCAGAACGTTCTTGAACAGTTCGAGGATCTGATTCTCGAGGGCGCTGACACCTCCGTGAACTGCATACGGAATTCCCAGCCGGTTCAGCTCTCTCTCGTATTCCTTGAAGCCCGCACTCGCCTTGAGCGACCGCATGAGAATTGCAATGTCGCCGTACCCGAGTGGCGTCCCGTTCGTCCTCGCGTTCGGGTATGGATTCTCGGCATCGGGTAACGCACCGACAAGTCCCTGGATCCAGACGGCAAGCGCGCGCGCCTCTGCCTCGAACGATTTGGGGGAATCATCTTCCGGATGAAAAATGCTGATCGCGGCCTCGCTCCGCCCTCGGTTTGCGGCCAGTCGAATATCGGCGGCGTGCGCCGCGAAGTACGGGTCGCCGACAATAAACCCGTGCGCGAGATCGAGAATACCCTGCGTCGATCGGTAGTTCGTTTTTAGATAGTAGGGTTCACCGGTAAAGCCACGAAGGTTCTCGACCTGCGCATCGCGCCACCGGTAGATGGATTGTTTGTCGTCACCGACGATTGTCACCCGTTTGAAGTCGTCGCCCGCGAGGAGACGAAGCATTTCGTACTGGGCCTCGCTCGTATCTTGAAACTCGTCGACAAGAATGTGATCGAACCGCCCCGTGTACATGTGGTGGAGATCGGAATGACGCCGAATTCCCATTACCGCACAGCGAATCATCCCGTCGAAGTCCACGAGATTCCTCTCATTGAGACCGCGCTCGTAATTCCGCCACACGGCCGCAATACTTTCGACCCTCTGTCGGTAGGCTGGCTCGTCGGTGTCCGTAACAAGCTCGAGCAGGTTCTCGGGTACGAGCAGCCGGCCGCGGGCTTTCGCCATCATCTTCTCGTCCTTCTCGAAGTGGCTCCGGATGGAGGTTGGGACGGGCACACCCGCCTCGTGCACGTACGGAAAACCCTCCAGCACGCCATTCTCGAGTCGTCGATAAATGTGACGCAGCAGCCGCAGCCGGTCGACCTCAGAGGCGACACCGATATCGGGGTCCACGCCGAGCGCGGCAGCGTTTTCCTTTATCATCCGGAACGCGAACTGGTGGAAGTTCATGATCCATGCGCCGTACAGCCCACGCATCACTTCGCTATCCCCTCGCTCGAGCGCGGATTCAAAGATTCGGGCGTACATTTCCGCTGCCGCTTTCTTTGTGAACGTCAGTGCGAGAATACGATCGGGCGCGATTCCGTCTTCGAACACAAACTTCAGATATCGTTCGACGAGCACGCGGGTCTTGCCCGTCCCGGCGCCCGCGAGTACCTTCGTGCTCGACGTGATGTCCAGCTCGACAATCCGCTTCTGTTCGGGATTGAGTCCCATCACGCTTCCCTGCCGCAGAGCCGGCTGAAGAAACAATTGCGGCAGCGCGACGTAAATTCCGTTTTTGGAAAATCTACCCGCTCGCCGAAAATCTGCCCGGCCACACTCTCCGCCACATCCATGATGTCCTCGAGTTCACTCGTCAGCACGTAGGAATAGCGCTTGTACTTACCGCCCCCGCCTGCCGCCTCGGGCGGAAGTTCGTCGCTGGCCGCGCCGACAAACAACTTGATATGAAACGGGTCCTCACCCGGCTGAACGACATAGTGTTTGAACGCCGTCGCTCGCTTCCGGTCCTTGTCTCTGTACCCGGATAAGTAGATGGGCACCTGCCAGTCCGAGTTCTCGCCTTCGTCGAGTGTTGCCAGGACGCGTTTTCGCAGTGTGCTCCCCATTTTCTTGAATTCACCCGTCTTGTAATCCGTAATGATGATCTCGCCACCTGGCGTCTTCTCGATCCGGTCGATCTTGCCGTTGAACTTCCAGCCACCGGACTCGAAACGCAGCGGCTCTTCGACGCCCGCAGTCTCGTACGCATCCGACTCCTGCCGGTCCAGCAGAAGGAGGCCACGGACCATCGACGCAATATGGTGCTGCAATGCGTTGGCAACGAACGTTCCTTTTTCGATGCGCGTTTCCGCTTCGAGTGCGGTGGTAATCGCACGATCGATCACGGCGTCGGTCTGCACAGGATCGTCTCACTTCCCGACGCGCAAATCCTGACGGCCGGCAAGCGCGGGCAGG
>JAPUJU010000355.1 GCA_027296025.1 bacterium | reverse complement strand
AATAATCGGCTCCTCCACGACGGGATCGTCCTTCGAACACGAGAGCAGGCTCACGAGTACAGAGACGATCAGGCACGCTTGAAGGACGGCGGGTGGTGGAATCATTATTTCAGGGTGGTTTCTCACAATGGATGGATTATGCGCAGTGCGCAATGATCACAATTTTACCCGGAACCAACCCGTTGCGCAAGCGCTATCGTCTCCTCCCGAGCGCCGCACACCTGCCGATGGCGCTGTCATAGCAGCCGGGAACGCAGCTTAACAGCGGGATTCGAGCCGTTCAGGGGCACAGGAATTGCTCAACCGTAAGCATCCGCAACGGCCCGTATCGGACACGGAACGATAAGGAAAGATAAGGATTCGCTCAGCGCAATGCCGGGCGGGAGTTGTCCTTCCACGGACGGAAACATGAAATTTGCAATTCACATAATCGAGGATCACGAGGTCGAAAACCGGAGAATCCGCGAGATGATCAAAAAGGTCAGCGCGCCGATCCGGATCGTCGAAGTCGACGAGGTCGACGCCGGGCGAACACACATCGATGTGGTCATCCTGGGTATCTCCGAAGAGGATCGTGACATTTCCAGGGTTCGCGGGAAGCTCTCGCGCATTAAGTCCCTCTCTCCTCGCGCTCAGATTATTCTGTGCACGCCGCAGAATACAGAGGGTCTCGACAGCACCATCCTGAACCTGGAAGCCCGCGCATTTCTTCTGAAGCCGCTCGAAGAGACCACGTTTGTCACGCTGCTCAACAAGATGCTTTCGCAGATGCATCGGCGCAAGCAGCGCGACCAGTACCTGAAAGAAGCCAAGAGAGCATCCAGACTCAACGAAATCATCGGCAAGAGCGACGCCATAAAGAACGTTCTCAGTCTGATCGAGCGCGTCGCAAAGAGTCCGAGTACTACCGTCATGCTTCTCGGTGAATCTGGCACGGGGAAGAGTCACTTTGCGCAGGCGATCCACGAACTCAGCGAACGTTCGACCGGACCGTTCATTGAAATCAACTGCGCGACCCTGCCAGCAGCTCTCCTCGAGAGCGAACTGTTCGGCTTCGAACCCGGCGCCTTCACCGACGCGAAATCGCAGAAGATCGGACTCATCGAGCTGGCGCACGGAGGAACGCTGTTCCTGGACGAAGTCACCGAGATCGATGTGCAGACTCAGGCAAAGTTTTTAAAATTTCTCGATACGAAAAAGCTTCGCCGGCTCGGTGGAGACGAGCAGATCTCCGTCGACACGCGTATCGTGAGCGCGACGAACAGGAGTATCGACGAAGAAGTGGCAGCACACAACTTTCGCGGGGATCTCTACTACCGTTTGAACGTCGTCCAGATTAAGGTACCGTCTCTCCGTGAACGGAAGGACGACATCGAAATGATCGCGACGTACTATCTCGGCCACTACAAAAAGAAATTCAAGAAACCGTACCTGCACTTCACGCCGGACGCCTTCCGAAAGATGAAGGACTACCCGTGGCCCGGTAATGTACGAGAGCTCATCAATGTTATCGAACGCGCCGTTCTACTCAGCAAAGACGCAACGATTCGCAAGCTCGATCTGCCGATCGAAAAGCGACCGGAACCGAACATGATTTCCTTTTCACAGGGATTCGACGATCTCGTCGTTCAGTTGCCACCAGGGGGCGTGAGCCTGGACATGATCGAGCGTAGGGTGATCGAAGCAACACTGCTGCAGACCGGGGGCAACGTGCTCCGTGCATCGCAGCTTCTCCAGATCAGCCGGGGCGCCCTGCGTTACAAGCTCGCCAAGCACAAGATCGACCCCCACAGGATCTCTAAGCAAAAGCTCGTCCCGAGCTCCTGAACAAAATTCCCGACAAAACTCCACCGGTGCTTGACCGGCAGGCTGGTTTTCTCCTTAATGATAGACATGGCGGGCATCGACTCGAGCCCGTAACGCCAGTCGATTGAGGTCATCATGAAAAAGTCAGCGAAAACGCCGGCGGAAACGGCCATTGAAACACGATACGTTCTCGCGCCACACATGGTAAACGCACTGGGAACAGCGTTCGGTGGCGTCATTATGTCGTGGATCGACGTCGTGGCGGCGATGGTGGCACAGCGGCACTGCGAAGGGACCGTCGTCACGGCAAGTGTTGATACGATGTCGTTTCTTGACCCGATTTACATCGGTGATCACGTGATTCTCAAAGCGAGCGTTAATTACGTCGGCCGCACATCTCTCGAAGTCGGCGTCACGGTAAACAAGGAGAACCCGATCAACGGCAGACAGAATCCAACCACGACGGCGTACCTGACATTTGTTCACCTCGACAACGACGGCCAACCGACCGATGTACCGAAGCTCTTGCTCGAGACAGAAGAGGACAAACGGCGGCACGAAAACGCACGCGCTCGCGTCCAGGCTCGCAAGGAGTTACGGAAGAAGATTCGAAAGTAGATCCCGCGAGGAAAGCCGAGTAGCAACTAGAGGTTGAAGTTGAACGTCGCCAGGAAATAGTAGCTCCAGCCTTTGGGCTGCGCGATCACGAACCCGAAATCGCCGAAGCTCTCCCCGGCAAGAAAGACGTCCTGAAACGCGTAGGCGCCGATGAAACTAAGCGCCGTGGGAAACACGTAGAACGATCCGAGACTCATCCTCGCTTCGTAGCCGGCCGAGTATTTCCAGTCCTTTGTCTGAAAACTCTCGACCTCCCAGGCATTGGCCGTCTCACCGAACACGCCCACGTAGATATCGCGAAAATAGAGCCAGAGAAACTGCTTGTTGATCCGGGGCCACAGCGGAAAACGGTAGGTCAGGCTTCCCAGCGCGCCCTTCTGGCCGCCGATACTGAAGTAGCTGTAGCCACGAATCCCGTCCATACCGCCCATGTACACCCAGAAAAAGTCGTTCACTGTCCGGTCTATCCAGGACCCGTAAAGGCGCAGCCGGAGCGCATGTCCGAACCATGGGAGCCCGATGTACTCACGCCAGTCGAGTGAGTACTGGTTGTAGTCGTTCTGCGTACGGTCGGGCCGCAGGCCATAGATGAAGTCGTCTTCCTCCTGAAAGAGCTCATCGCGCGCCAGCATGTATTGAAGCCGAATCGCCCGTCCCGACCTCGGATTGATGTCGGCGTTCACGCGCGTCGCGATGTTCCTGTAGACGTACTGCGCGTGAAACTGGTTTCCGACGTAGTACGTCCACCCGGCACCCTGAAACCCCTGCGGCGCCCCACCCTCGTCGAACTCGTCGACGCCAATGTTGATCTTGTATTCGGCGTGCGTATACCAGAACCCGAGGTCGTGCTGATGCCTGAATGAGGCTTTGTCCCAGAACTCGAACCGCATTCCCAGGTCAGCATTCCAGAGAGTGTAGGAGAGATCGAAGAGAAACTTGTGGCCGACCGTGACGCTCCTCGGGTCGGTATCCACCGCTTCGTCGGTCGTGACTTCGTGAATTGCTATGAAATCGAGAAAAAGTGTGGGATAGAGGTTCCTGACTTCAAGTCCCACCACTGCATCCCACGCACCCGTCGTTCCGTATGACCCGCCGAGAAAGAAACTCTGCTTGTCGAGCAACTCGAAACCGGCCATGAAGAGGCCGAACCTGGGGTTTCCGTCCCAGATTAGAAATCGCGGATAAAATTGAAATGGCGAATACCGCCGCGAATAGTCCTCCGATTCCAAGGGGGTTACCAGTCCCGTTGCGACATCGGCCTCGGCGTCCATCGCAGCCACGCCACCGGCCCGCGCGGGCATCGCGCCGAATCCCGTCGACCCGCGCGTCGCACCGCTTCCCCCTAAGGCAAGCTTTACGCCGTGGGCCCCGTTCGCCGTTGCCCTCCGTACGGCCAGGCATTCCTCGAACTCTCCTGTCGCGCGCTGGTCGTAGGCGTGCACGTCCAGAGTCTCGACGTCGTCGTACGCATCATCGATCAGGTACACGGAGTAACCGGCTGCCTCGTAGTTCGCGTAAACGATCGCGTCTCCATCGGGTGATGCGTCCGGCATGAACGCGCCGCCGACCACGTTTGAACGTTTCTCTACGATTCCGGTTTCAACATCGACTTCGTAGATGTTGTAGATTCCTGTGCGGTCAGAGGCAAAAATGACGCGCTCCCCGCGGGCAGTCCATCGGGCATCGCGTTCATCGTTGGGCGACTTCAAAAGGTAGCGAAAGTTTGACCCGTCAGGAGAGATGAGTGCGACGTCCCGCGTGCTGCCATCGAAAATCCCGAACATAATACTCTCTCCATCCGGCGAGAAATGGGGATGGTACAGTTGCGTTCCGTTCCCCGGGTCGAACACATCGCGCCGGTTCTCGCCGTCCGCATCCATCAGGACCAGCTTGTGGCTACCATCGCCGTTCACGACGCAGATGACGTTCGTTCCGTCCGGAGAATAATCCGGCTCGGCGGCCCGCAGCGCCTCAGTGAGCTGCTTTTCTTTTTTCGAATCGAGGTCGTACTCGTAGAGGTCGTTCACCGTGGACCCGTACCGGTCCACCATTCCCTTGCGGGAGAAAATAAGTTTTTTACCGTCCGGAGAAAAACGGGGCGCTGAGTGCGCGAGGCCCGCGAGGAACTTCTTGTTCTCACCGCTTCGATCCATGATGTACACGCTCTGGATCGAGTAGTCGCTCCCTTTGTTGGACAGGTACGCGATCCGTCTACCGTCCGGGCTGAACGACGGCGCGATCGTCATGTAACCACCCTCGTCGAGGAGGTCACCCTCGCGCTCGTTCTGATAGATGGGCCGGGTCTGTTTCTCGTAGCGCTCGGTGAGCGTCGCTTTCCATTCCTTGTAGAGTTGCCCGCCCTTTTTGCCCGTCGCTTTCTTGAGCGCGGGATCCATATCCAGGTAATAGGCTTTTTTGAGGTTGTGCGCGATCTCCGGAATCTTCTGGGCGCCATACTCGGATGCGATATAGCTCACCAGTCCGTAGCCGTGGTCGTAGACCATCTCCCCTTCGTGTCCCGACTTTCCGAAGAAGCCCATTTCGTCGTAGCTGAGCATCTTGTCTTCGAGGACGGCGCAACGAA
>JAPUJU010000354.1 GCA_027296025.1 bacterium | reverse complement strand
TCCAGCCGCTGCGCCTCGACGAGTTTTCCGTCACCTCTCAATTCAATTAATCGGTCCGTGAGTTCATCTCGAATATTGATGAGTGCTTTCTTCAGTAGCGGTTCAGGAGTGACGAAGTGCCGCGCGGGGAAAAGTGTGACGCGGTTTGTCGTGCGTTTGACACAACCTGTTACCGGATCAGTCACTGACAGAGATTCGATCGTATCTCCGAACAGCTCGATTCTGAGCGCTTCTTCTTCGTATGCGGGCCTTACTTCTATGATGTCGCCGCGGACCCGGAATGATCCGCGTGTAAAACCGACGTCGTTGCGGCTGTACTGGATTTCAACGAGCCTGCGGAGAAACTCATCGCGCTCGATCTCGCTCCCGGTTTCGAGGACCACCGTCATCTGCTTGAATGATTCCGGGGAACCGAGACCGTAGATACAGGAAACACTGGCAACTACGATCACGTCGCGACGTGTCATGAGCGAGCTTGCCGCCCGCAGGCGCAATCGGTCGATATCATCGTTTATCGATGAGTCTTTCTCGATGTAGGTATTCGTACTCGGAATGTAGGCTTCGGGCTGATAGTAGTCGTAGTAGCTGACGAAGTACTCGACAGCACTGTCGGGAAAAAACCCCTTGAATTCGCCGTACAATTGCGCGCCGAGTGTTTTGTTGTGAGAAATGACGAGCGTGGGTAGGTTGACGCGTTCGATGACGTTCGCCATCGTGAACGTCTTGCCGGAACCCGTCACGCCCATGAGGACCTGGTGCTGTCTGCCTTGCTCGATCCCCTCTGCAAGCTTGTCGATCGCGTCCGGCTGGTCCCCGGTCGGTTGGTAGGTGGAACGTATGCGGAATCTGTCCATCTGGAGAAGGTGTTAGGCCCGGTGCGCGTCAAGCGCCTCCGTTCTAAGATAACCCTCCTGATTGGCAGGGGTCAAGCTGTCTACCTTCCGGCGTTCAAAGTAGTACAGGATGGCGAGTAAAGCGATGAGCAGTAGCATGACCGGAAACACGAAGCGCCTGAAAATCTGGGGCGACGTGAGTTTCTCCTCTCTGAGGGTTTCCTCGTAGTCCCACGTGACATCGCCCCCCCCGGATGTGGTGCCTCGATACTCGTTAAGCATCCGCAACGCGCGGTTCGGGTCCACCCCGAGGTACTCCGCATAGTTGCGGACGAACCCCTTCAAATAGATGTCACTTTCGACCGCATCGAAGTCGTCGTGCTCCAGCGAGTCGAGAACGCTGACCGCAATTTTCGTGTCCCGGTTCGCATCCTGGAGAGTCAGTCCCTTCGCTTCTCTGGCAACGCGCAACAATTCCCCAAGCGTGTTCCCGGCGTCTTCTCTTTCCATTGCCTTCTCCTACGCCTCTCTCCGAATCAGGTCCAGAGATTCTTCTATCCTGGCTAGTTCACCCTGAAGAGTCTGTGCTCTCGCTCGGACTCTGTCGACAACTTCCGGCTTGGCCTTCTTGACAAAATTCTCGTTGGCAAGTTTTTTCGCGACCACTCTAATCTCGTCCGAGAGCTTTTCCATCTCGTTCTGAAGACGTCCGATCTCCGCGGCGATGTCGAGAATACCCGAGAGGGGAATGATGACCTCGTGGGTCCCCAGCGGAGAGCTGGCGCTCCCCTTTTTCTTGACGATTTTCGGTCCGTGCTCGATTCGGTCCGCACGGGCAAGTTGGCGGATTCCGTCCGCCATGCCTTCGATATTCATCGGGTCACCCGGTGGAGTCTTGATCCAGAGCTCGATCTGCATCGAGGGGTTGATGCGATACTGCGCCCGGATGTTCCGCGCCGACGTCACGAGCCCTTTGAAGAGGGCCATCCGCTCGTCCGCCGGCTCGTCCGCCAGTTCCTTGCGCCGCGAAGGGTACGTGCTCTCCACCAGGAAGCCTTCCGTCATGGGCAGCGCCGACCAGAGTTCCTCCGTGACGTAGGGAATGATCGGATGCAACATCTTCAACGACTCCCCCAGTACAAAGAGTAACACGGCGATGACCGTTCGCTTATCTCCGCTGCCGTACAGGCGCCGCTTCGAGAGTTCGAGGTACCAGTCGCAGAACTCGCTCCAGAAGAAGTCGTACAGGCGCCCGACCGCCTCGTTCAGCCGCCATTGCGTCATCTTCTCGTCGACGTCCACCGTGCACTGGTTCAGCGCGCTGAGGATCCAACGGTCTTCCCAGTTGAGGTCCGGTTTGAACGCGAGCGCTTTGCCGTAGCATCCGTCCCACGCCTTGCCGAGCGTGCCAGGTGATTTTCCCTCACCGAGAACAGCGGAGCCGTCCTTCTCGAAGGCACCGAGAATCATGCGCGACGCCTGCCAGATCTTGTTGACGAAGTTCCGTCCCACTTCGAGTTTTTCTTCAGCGAAAGACACGTCGTTTCCGGGCGGCGACAACATGACGAGCGTGAAGCGCAGAGAATCCGTACCGTACCGCTCGATGAGATCAAGCGGGTCCGGTGAGTTACCCAGTGACTTGCTCATCTTCCGGCCCATCCCGTCGCGCACGATCCCTGTCAGGAACACGTGCCGGAACGGAACCTCTCCGAGGAATTCGAGCGACGCCATCATCATTCTCGCGACCCAGAAAAAGATAATCTCCGAACCGGTGACCAGCACGCTCGTCGGGTGAAACGTTTTCAAATCTTTCGTTTTTTCGGGCCAACCGAGCGGCGTGAACGTCCACAACCAGGATGAAAACCAGGTGTCCAGAACCCGCTCGTCCTGTGTGATCTCCTTCTTTCCGCAATCCGCGCACTCGCTCGGATCCTCTTCAGAGACGGTCCGATGGCCGTCCGGACAGTACCATACCGGAATCCGGTGCCCCCACCACACGTCCCTGGAGATGCACCAATCACGAATATTGTTCATCCAGTTGAGGTACACGTTTCGCCAGCGCGGTGGGTAGAAATCCACTTCACCGGAATCGACCGCGGCGACGGCAGGTTCTGAGAGCGGCTTCATCTTGACGAACCACTCTGTTGAAACGAGCGGTTCGATCACCGTGCCACAGCGGTCGTGCGTGCCGACCGAGTGACGGTATGGTTCCACCTTCTCCAGCAGCCCCTCTTTCTTGAGATCGGCGAGAACTTTCTCGCGTGCCTTGAATCGGTCCAGACCGGCATACGCCTCGCCGGCGGCGGCGGTCATCCTGCCCATGCGATCGATCACGACGACGTGAGGAAGCTCGTGTCGCTTTCCCATTTCGAAGTCGTTCGGATCGTGCGCCGGCGTGACCTTCACGAAACCCGTCCCGAACTTCGGATCGACCGCATCGTCTGCGATGATGGGCAACTCGCGTCCCACGAGGGGCAGATCAACTGTCTTACCGATGAGTTTTTTCTTCGCTTTGTCCTCGAGGCTGACCGCAACGGCGGTATCACCGAGCATCGTCTCCGGACGCGTCGTTGCGACGACAATATGCGAGCCGTCTTTCATGGGATAACGGATATGGTAAAGGTAGGAGTCTCTTTCCTCGTGAGTCACTTCTTCGTCGGAAATCGCCGTCTGACAGGAAGGACACCAATTCACGATGTAGTTGCCCTCGTAAATCAACCCCTTCTCATACAGGCGGACGAACACCTGGCGAACCGCGCGGCTCCTCGGCTCGTCCAGCGTGAACGCTTCACGGGTCCAGTCCAGCGAACATCCCAGGTTTTTCAGCTGCTCGACGATGCGGTCATGATGATGGTCCTTCCACTTCCACGCCTGCTCGAGAAATTCCTCTCGCGACATGTCCTCGCGTCGGATCCCGCGCTTATCGAGGTCCGCCTCAACCACTTTCTGCGTCGCGATCCCAGCGTGGTCACTCCCCGGCACATAGAGCGTATTGTAGCCTTGCATCCGCTTCCAGCGGATGAGCATGTCCTGAACACTGTCTCCGAGCACGTGGCCGACGTGAAGAATACCCGTGACGTTCGGCGGCGGAAGCGTGATGACGAACGTTTCTTTTTTTGATCCGGAGTCTGGCGTGAAAAGCGCAGCCCTCTCCCACGCATCGTTCCAGCGGGGCTGGCAGTGATTGAAGTCGAAATGTTTGTCCAGTGTCATGGTTTGTCCTCGGCTCGGGCCTCCACGGAGCGCGTCCGAAACGAATAAGGTAGCATCGCCCTCCGGCCCGGTCAACGGCGGATACCGTTCCTACAGGCGCCCCAACCCCATCGCTACGACGCCGAGGAACATTCCGACCTTGAGGATGCGGCTGGCGGCGTGGAAGTTCTGAAAGCGGAGTACAAGGTACACCGCAACGAGGATGATCGGCACGACGACCATCTCCATCATAATGAGATATAGACGTCCGAAGTAACGAACCAGTCCTGGCATCGGCCCGGCAAGCACGCAGATAAAGAGAATCAAACTGGCAAGCCAGGCAGCATTCTCGACGCCGACTCTTCCGGCAAGCGTCGTGACGCCGGCGCTCCTGTCTCCCCGCACATCCTCCGCACCCTTGACGATCTCCCTTCCTATTACATAGACAAACGCGAAGAGCGCGGGGAACACGACGGCGCGATACTCGCCGGTCGCCATGGCGCCTCCGATGAATGCGCTTCCCGCCACCGTGGCGACAACCAGGTTTCCAGCTACCATTATCCGTTTCGTTGTTCGGGCGTAGGTGAAGAGGAGAACCTGCCACAAAAGCGCAAGGAATAGAAAGGGCCGATCGAGAAGCAGCAGCATGCCGACCGTAACAAGAGCGGTACCTGTCACGTAGGCGCGAAGCACGAACCGCGGTGAAAGCTTGCCGGATGGAATAGGCCGTCGGGGTTTGTTGACGCGATCGATTTCCGCATCGTAACAATCGTTGATGAGGTTCCCGAAGCCGGTCACCAGTGCCGTAAAAACAACTGGCGTGGCAATCTCGCCGATCGCACGTCCTCCCGACAGGAAATACCCGCCCGCAACGGCAACCGCGGCCGCCAGCATATTGTGCGGACGGGCGATCTCAATCGTTGCAAGAAGTTGTTTCATCGGGCGCCGTCAAAAATCCCATGTAAAGAAAAAGAATGCGGATGTTCCCCAGTCGTCCACTCCTGACTCGTTCGCTTTGTTGACCACGCGAGCGATTCTTGTGTCGAAACCCGTTCGGGAATTTCCCGGCAACTCCCACAACAACCGCAACCCGAACGTCAACGTCTTTTCGACGACGCCGGACGGAAACGACGGATTGGGATCCATCGGAGGTACATGCGACCGCCAGTCATTTCCCTCTCCCCGCCGCACGTGAGAAAAAAGAAACGTCGTTGTCAGACTCGGGACCGGATAGACGTCGAGTGACGCTGCCAGCCGGTCCGTATCGGGTCCGTCGAGCGCTCCGAGTGGCGAATCGAAGTTCGGATCGCCGTTGCCCGTTATGTAGTAGTTCAACGAGTCCTCGTGCGTATAGGTGTAAATATCCACATACCGGTAGAACACGCGCGCAGTTATGGGAATGGGGGAAACGAGCGCGACGCGCGCACCGAGATCGAATGCAATCTTGTCGGGCGCTCCACCCTGCCGCTCGAACTGGAAGTCATCCACGAGAAAGTTACCGAAAAGCGTTACATGGTCCCATGCGTACTGGGCGTCGATCTCCCACATCACGTTGTCGTCTCGTCCCTCGTTGAACTGGTTCGCATAGTAGCTGCTCAACGGCAACAGGTAGGACGGTTCGAACGACCGGCCGAAGTAGATCAAGGTCTCGGTGAGGCCAAGTCTCAAGCGGTTGAAGCGCAGTTCGAGGCGATGGCCCGCGAGGTGGCGGTCGGTTTCCGTGGAGAGCGTCGAATGAAAAAAACTGAATACCATGTTCAGGAAACCGATCCGGCCACCGAACTTGTCCAGACTGCCCGCCGTGCTGGATATACTCAGGTTTTCGCTGATGCGGGATCCCCAGTCGATGTATTCCCGGCCCGCGTAGAACGTGAGGCGCTTCCACTGGAAATTGAGGTACGAGCGTTCGTAAAGGGACGTTAGTCCCCTGAAGCTCTTCTCCCGCGGTGACGGCTTCGAGTTGCCAACGCGGTCGTCGCGCTCCGGACCGTACACGAGACGGTAGCGCACTTCCCAGGTCAGCCACCTGCTGAAATGCAGCCGGATCTCCGGGCTCGACCTGAGAAACCACCACCAGCGCGCGTCGTCGAGTGGTTTTGTCGGCTGGAGACTGAGATCGATATCGAACTCGAGGTGGAGCGGTTTTTCGGACGCGTAGATCAGGGGTTTGTCGAATCGTACCGCCGGGTCGGTCTGCGAAGTCGGATTCAGGAACTCTTTCTCCAGTCGGTCGAGTTCGAAGTGATCCCTGGCGGAAACAGTTCGCTCGTTCGACCAAATATTGTCGACGATCGAAGACGCATACAAGACAACATCGTCTCGCGTGTACGGACGTTCGCCGGGAAGATGAACGAGCCCGAGCGTCTCAAACCGGGCCAGCGCCCGGTACGCCCAGTGTTCCGGCGGCAGGAATTCCTTACCGATCGGTTGCGTCGGT
>JAPUJU010000353.1 GCA_027296025.1 bacterium | reverse complement strand
TCGGGCCTGTTCGGAGGAGAGTCGAGCGACTTTTCCGGCTTTCAGCCGGCCGTGATGCTCGCCTGGGAGCTGCATGGACAGTCGGACGGCAGCCGTGGTGGCGGCGACGAGGGGATCTATCTCCAGCTTGGGATCGAGCCTGCGTTCAATCTCTTCGACGATAGCAACCATCCGGTCTCCACGTCGTTTCCGGTTGTCGCAGGTTTCGGTTTCTCGGATTATTATGAAGACACCACGGGGAGCGACGATTTCCTCGGATTTGTGCAAGGTGGTGTTTCGCTCTCGACCCCGCTGAACTTTATTCCCGCCCGAATGGGAAGCTGGGCCGTGAGCGGTGGGGTCGCCATCCTGTTTCTGGGCGACAATCTCGAGGCGATCAATGGAGGCGACAACTCGGAGGTGATCGTTTCCATCGGCCTCGGTATCACATTCTGAACACCGGAAGCGCCAAGCGCGCAGTGATATTGTTGTCACGCCAGAAATAGGTAAACGCATACGATTTTGTCTCGGGGACAGCACAATATGAAAAACGGCTGAGTCACCCTGCAGAAACCTGAATTAAAGATATTTATCAAATATCTCCAATGCGACCACGCCTCTTATTTGACGCTGTAATATAATCACGCTATCGTTTCACGCCAGCCACACCACGACCGACTTGACGTATCCGATCAAATACAATGACGAGTTTCTTGCCCGCGTCGAGGCGCTTCACGTAGGTGGCCGGGACTTGCCCGATTATTCCCAATGGATCAAAGACCACATGGGGGGAAGAGTCGTGGCGTTCCGCGAGCGTCTCTTGCCTCACATCCTGGCGTTCACCGACTTGAGTGATGTGGACGTCCTCGATTTCGGGTGTGGTACCGGTAGTTCCACCGTTGTCCTGGCGGAGGCGTCCGCTGCAGGACGAATCACGGGCGTTGATATCGACGCCGTATCGCTCCAGATTGCCAATCTCCGCTTCACCCACCACGGCCTTGACAATCGCATCGCGACGCGCGTGATCAAACCCATTGAGAAGGCCGGCGACCTTGACCTTCCTTCGGAGCAATTCGACTTTGCCCTGCTCAATGGCGTGCTCGAACACGTTGTTCCGTTTCGCAACCGGTCGGCCGTTCTGCTGGAAGTTTGGCGAACGCTTCGACCTGGCGGGATGTTGTTTGTAAGTGAAACGCCGAATCTCGTCTGGCCGTATGACCGTCATACCACAGGGTTGCCGTTGATCCCGTGGTTACCAGACAGGTGGGCGCATCGAATTTCGGTCGCGTTAGGTCGCCACAACGAGGAAGGCGACCTCGAATCCCGAGGAAGGCGCGGCATGACGTTTTGGGGCATTGTGCGGCCGCTGCGTGCCACGGGTCCCGTGGAAGTCCTCAACATCACGCACACGGGCAACCGCCTCTTCCCTGGGCGGCCGGCCTTCCGCCCAAGCACCAAGCGCCGTTTTGCGACCGCCGTGCTCGAACGCGGACTCGGCCCGATTCTCACGCGCCTCGGGATCCCCGCCACCGCTTTGGGACCGTTCATCGAGTATCTGTGTCTGCGCAAACCCCCGGCCGCTTGAGATCCTGGAGTGGGACGCGGCGCATCACCAATCTACAAATTCGTTGAAGATTGAGTCAGCGTTTACACGACGACAGGGTTCGATTCCCGCCGCCACCAGTCTTCCTTTTTGTCTATCCCTTTGTCATCGGCTGTTGGCAGGGGAAGAACCGGGGAGACCGATCATCAGCACCCACCACAGCGAACACATCATCCCTGCCCTCACCACTAGATCAACGCTCCACTCAGGCGCGGAAAATCTGGTACAATTCCGCCGACATGGGACAAGCGTCTGACCGGGTTCTGCTCGGCACACTAATATCGATTGCTGTCCTCACCGCAGTGCTGCATATCCTCGGAGCTACTTTGCTGGCATCGTCGTTCTGGGGCGTGCACGTCTACGCTTTCTTCCATCCTTCGGTCCTCATCGCAGCGACCTTGTTTATGCTTGGCCTCGGTATCCTTGTTCTAGTCCGTAGTAACACCGTCGACGATCGACTTCTGGGGGCGGCACCGTCGCAGGCGAATCGGCGAACGGGTATCGTCGTCGGGGGTGCGGTGCTCGCAGGATCGGCACTCTTCTGGCTGGCTCGAACTCGAAACGCATACCTCGGCGACGGCAACACATTGCTCGATAACATTCCCCGGGGCGAGTTGTTCCACCCTCGGGAGCCCCTGACCGCGTTCTTGCAGCAGCAGGTTTACCGTCTAACGTCACCACTCTTCGAGTCCGACGCGACCACCGACGCGACGGCTGTGCAAAGCGCCCTGGCAGTCGGCAGCGTTCTTGCCGGTGCCCTTCTTATCGGTGTCACATGGTTGCTCGCGCGGGAGCTCCTCGCGCTGCGACGAACTTCGGGTAATGACGAAGGCTTGCGGTGGACCACCACGATTCTCGTATGGCTCATACTGCTCTCCCAGGGATACGTGCAACTCTTCTTCGGCTACATCGAAAACTACACCTTCTACACACTTGCGGTCGCAATATACCTGTGGCTGGCACTTCGTGTTTTGCGCAGTGTCTCGCCGCTTATCTTGCCGGGGATCGTCTTGACGGTGGCGCTCGCCCTGCACCTCGCGTCGGCTATTTTGATGCCATCGTTTCTCTTTTTGGTCGTGTGGGCACTGTCGAATCGACAGCGCAGAACAGCCGCTATTCGAGATACCATCATCTGTCTTCTTTTCGCCGTTCTGCTTCGCCAGGGGCTCGCAATGATGGAAGCGCGCTACGATATTTTCTCGATGCTTGTCGAGACCACCCGACTCGCGTTCGGGCAAAAAGCAGACAGCCCCGCGGACTACCTTCTCACCTGGGTGCATCTCCGTGATTTCTTGAACGAACAGCTCCTGGTGGGCCCGCTGGGGCTTCTGTTGTTCTTGCCCGCCGCAACCGTTGCGTTGTACAAGCACAGTTGGCGTCATGCGGCGGGTGTGTTTCTTTTCATAGCGGCCGGAAGCTACCTTGTGGTGAGCTGGATTGCCGGTGATTCCAACTTGGGCTACGCGCGCAATTGGGACCTGTTTGCCGTCGTCGGCCTCGTCTTTACTGCTGCCGCATTCGGACTCTTCTTCGTTTCCGGGGAGGGACTTCGGCGCCTATCGGCGGCACTAATTTTTGCGCTGCTCTTGTCCCTCTATCACACATTCCCGTGGGTGGCAACCAACGCATCGTCCGGGCGGAGCCTGGCACGCCTCGAGCTACTGCCTCTCGGATTAGGGCGGACGGAAATGCTGGTTGGTGCGTGGCACGACCGGCGGGGACAGGCGAAGGAGGCCCATCGCTGGTACGAAAGCGCGGTAAGGGCAAATCCGGCAAACGCGAATGCACAGTATCTGTTAAGCCTGTCGTATGCAAGGTCGGGAAATGCCGATGCCGCGATCTCGTGTATCGGCGAAGCCATCAAACTCCGGCCCGACAAACTGGTGTTTCGCCAGCTCATCGTCAATATGCTTTTCTTCGTAGGTCGCTTCAGTGAATCTATCCCGCATATCGAGTTTTCCCTGGAGCAGGAGCCGGCGAGCGCGAACAGCTGGGCACTGTACGGGGACGCACTCAAGCGGAGCGGTCGCGGGGAGGATGCGAAGAACGCGTTTCGCAAAGCGGTCCCGCTCTACGAAAACGAATGGCGGCAGAATCCCACCGATGTTCAAGTGAACTTTGGGTATGGCCATGCCCTATTCAGCAGCGACCGCTATGAAGAGGCGCTCAAATGTTTTCTGCGCGTACTCGAAGGCAATCCGAACCATGATGCCGCCTTGAGCTATGTGGGCTTCACTCTGCGGCAGCTGGGGCGTAATGATGAGGCAAACGTCTATTTCCGCAAGTGTCTTCAGGTAAACCCGAACCATCCCGACCGTGCTCAAATAGAGAATTGGCTTCGCGGGGCGGATCGGTGACCACGCCAGATCGGGCGCACGTCGTGCCGTCGTCTCGAATTCGAGTTGCGCCTCTTGTTGCCTCTAACGTTCTCGGGTATAAGTAGTCGTGGATTTCTAAACACCAATCTTTCAGTTTAGCTCTGACCTTTATTGGGGAGCGAAGCCATGCTGAAAATCCTTTTCTCCATTGGGGCGATCCAGGTCCTCCTCATCGTCGTCGGAATGGTACGGGCCAAGGCGATGTCACTCTTGCTCGGGCCCGCCGGTTTCGGGATCGTAAGTACCATTGATCAAGTCGTAATGTCCGTCGTGCAACTCGTCGGGCTGAGTCTTCCATTCACCGCACTGAAGTTCCTCTCGCGAAGCCACAGTGAAAGCCCGGAGCGCTTCCAAACGGCGTACTCGAGCTTTCTGAAAGGCATCGCGCTCCTCGCGCTCATAGGGGTGGTGGGCGTTTCGTTGCTATTGCGTGTGAAGCCCGCGATCTTCGGCGCAGATCTTGTCCCGTACCGTGATATCCTGACCATCGCGGTCCTCACCGTGCCGGCCTATATGGCGAGTGTCTTTTTCATACACACGTTGGCCGCGGCACAGCGACCCACGCTCAGCGCGATGCTTGGCTTGCTGGTTACGCTGTGCCTGTCCGCAGCGGCTGTAATCGGTGTAGCGCTGGGTGACATTCGCACTCTCTACCTGGCAACGGCGACCACCGGGGTTTTCACTACGGTGGCGACTGTGTACTTCGTTGGCTGGCGGCTGAGACTAAGGGTGAAGGACCCGGCGGGCGGCATCCTCCAAGAACTTCGGCGTAGTCCGGAGGTCGTCGCGGTCTCGTTCATGCTCTACGCGGTGCTTTCCGCCTATTCCATCTCGATGCTGATCACTCGGTACTTCGTCTTCTCACGATTGGGTGAAGCGGAAGCCGGCCTGCTCCAAGCGCTTCTCGGCATCGCTCTCGCGCTGGGGGCTGTCATTGGTCCGATGAACACCCTGTACCTGGCACCGCTCGTCAATCGAACCATGCCCGCTCGCCCAAAGCTGGAAGCCGCACACGACTTCCAGGAGAAGTTAGTAATCCTGTTGGCGGTCATCGTTCTTCCGGTGCTTCTTTTCCCGAGGCTCTGCCTGACCGTGCTCTTCTCGTCGGCGTTCACGGGGGCCGCAGAAGCACTCTTCCTTTTCGTCCTTTGGCAAGTCGTCTACCAACTGGTCAATGTCTACGGACAGCTTCTCATCGGGCTCGACGACGTGCGTTTCTTCGCGATTACGAATGTCATTGGATTCGCGATCGTTGCCGCGGCCGCCCCCTTCCTCATTCCACGTTGGGGCCTGATGGGTGCCGCGTCGGCTCTCACGACTGCTACGCTGTTCGTCGGGCTGACCACAGCAATACGGCTGAAGGCGAAGTACAGTTCCGGCATTCCACCGAGGGTCTTGCGGTTGTTGCTCGGCTGCCTCGGGAGTATCGTGTTTTCCGGGCTCGTGTTCGCACGGCTGGAAGAATGGTCCGTCGCCGGCATCGTCTACCGATTGTTGTACGCGGGCGGTTTCCTCGCAGCGACGTGGCATACCCTGTTACCGGAACAGAGGGACTTTTTCATGCGCCTGGGACGTAGGCGGGTTTAACCCCCGTGAGTCGTCGCGCTTTCTCGTGCAGCGGCGTCGAACTCCTCTTTCGTCGGTACGGCCCGTATCTTCTTGGCCGGGGCACCGGCCCAGATCTCGTTTGCGGGGATATTCCCGGTTACGATGCTCCCGGCGCCGACGACCGAGTTGTCGCCGACGACCGATCCTGGAAGAAGCGTGCAGCCCGCGCCGATGAATACGTTGTCCCCGATCAGGACGTCTGACTTGCTGTGGTCCCACTCGCTGCTCAAGTAGAGTGCGCCCTGATACACTGCGTGTGCCGACGCGAGGACGATCGAATACTCGCCAATTCCCGAGTTTTTGCCGATCATGATTCGCCCGCCGGCGGCCCGGATGTTGACCCCCGTCCCGAGTACGCTGTGGTCGCCGACGACCAACTTGCCTTCCTTGGAACTGTGGCGAGCGTGCTTGTACACGACGATCTCGCACATGGGCATCACGTGAACGTGTTTGCCGAACTCTATGGAGTCAAGCCAACGATAGCCGTAGTTCCAGATTACGGGCTGCTCGCAGCGCAGCGTCGGATTGTGGTACAGGATCCGGTGATTGAGGATTGCGCGCGTGGCGCG
>JAPUJU010000352.1 GCA_027296025.1 bacterium | reverse complement strand
CGATGGCGCCGATGCGATCTTTTATGTCTAACCACGACGGCATGGGTTACGCATCCTCTCCCTGTTTGACACCGATTTTCGCCATGAACTGGCTTTTGAATTCGCCGGCCGCCTTGTCAAGTTCGTCGGCCGTCTTGTCTTCGATCTTGAGGTCGGTCGCCAGTTCCCGAACCACGTCCGGGTACTTGCTGTCCATGAACGCGCGAAATTCTCCCTCGAACTCCTTGAGGCGTTCGGTCGGTACGTCGTCGAGGTGACCCTTGTTCGCAGCGAAAATGATCATGACCTGTTTCTCTACCGGCATCGGCACGAATTGATCCTGCTTGAGAATCTCGACCATCCTTTCGCCTCGCGTCAGCTGGGCGACCGTCGCCTTGTCGAGATCCGACCCGAAACGTGCGAAGTCCGCCAGTTCGCGGTACTGTGCCAGGTCGAGGCGAAGCTGTCCTGCGACTTTCTTCATCATCTTGGTCTGTGCGTTACTACCGACTCGAGAGACCGAGATGCCGACGTTGATCGCCGGGCGAATACCCGAGTAAAAAAGATCGCCCTGCAGGAAGATCTGGCCGTCGGTGATCGAAATCACGTTCGTCGGAATGTAAGCGGTCACATCGCCGAGCTGGGTCTCGATGATCGGTAGTGCGGTCAGCGACCCGCCGCCGAGTTCGTCGTTCAGCTTCGCCGCGCGTTCGAGAAGGCGCGCGTGAACATAAAACACATCCCCGGGAAACGCTTCACGGCCCGGCGGGCGGCGAAGCAGCAGTGACATCTGACGATACGCCGTCGCGTGCTTCGAAAGGTCGTCGTAGATGACGACCGCATGCTTGCCGGTGTCTCGGAAGTGCTCGCCCATCGAGCAGCCTGCATACGGTGCGAGAAACTGAAGCGGCGCAGGGTCACTTGCGGTGGCGCTGACGACTGTCGTGTACGACATCGCGTCGTTGCGCTCGAGGTCCTGGACGATCCGCGCGACCGTCGATTCCCTCTGGCCGATCGCGACATAGATACAGTGAACGTCCGTGTCCTTCTGATTGATGATCATATCGAGTGTAATGGCGGTTTTACCGGTCTGGCGGTCACCGATAATCAGCTCTCTCTGGCCGCGTCCAATCGGGATCATCGAATCGACCGCCTTGAGGCCAGTGTGAAGTGGCTCTTTCACCGGCTGTCGCTGGACGACGTTCGGTGCCATTGTTTCGACCGGACGGTAGTCCTCGGTTACGATCGGGCCCTTGCCGTCGATCGGCTCACCGAGCGAGTTAACCACTCGGCCGAGGAGAGAGTCGCCAACCGGTACCTGCACGATTTTTCCCGTGCGCTTGACGATATCGCCTTCTTTGATTGCCGTATCGGGGCCGAAGAGGGCGGCGCCCACATTATCCTGCTCGAGGTTCAGCACTATTCCCATGATTCCGCCGGGAAACTCGATCAACTCGCCGGCCATTGCTTCCCACAAACCCCAAATGCGCGCAATCCCGTCACCGATCTGAAGGATCGTGCCGACAGACTCGGTTTCGATGCTGGTCTTGTGGCGCTCCAGCTCTCGTTGAATGATCGAACTTACTTCTTCAGGTCGAAATGACATCGCACGTTCTCCTGTTACGAACCGATTCTGATTTCATCGAGATCGCGTTTGAGTTTCTCCATTTGATAACGGATGCTTCCGTCGATGATCTTGTCACCAATCACGACAACCATGCCGCCAATGATTCCGCTGTCAACTTGGGTCATCAGGCGAATCTTCTTCTTCGTTTCCGTTTCCAGTTTCTTGCGAATCTTCTCTTTTATCGATTTGTCGATCGCTACGGCCGTCGTGACTTTCGCTTCGACGATGCCTTCGTGCTGCTCGTAGAGCGATTCAAAGACTTCGATGATCTCTTCGACGCTCGAGAACCGCCTCTTGTCGATAAGAAGCAGGAGAAATTTGTTGAACAGCTTCGATGCTTTGCCGCCGATCGTGGCTTCGAGGATCGCCTTCTTTTCCTGCGTGAGAGTCTGCGGCGACTGCAGAAAGTTCTTAAACATCTGGTTGTCGGTCAGGACCTGACGAAAAGCCGTCGCGTCCTGGTAGACATCGTTGAGGTTGCCCTCTTTGACTGCGGCGTTCAACAGCGCTCGTGCGTATCTTCTTGCGAGTCCGCGCGGGATCACGATGACGCACCCTCGAAAGAAGTTGCTGCTTGGTTACATGATGAGATTCGACGGATACTATCCACGGTTAATCCAGTTTCATGTCGGCCAGGTAATCGTTGATAAGCTCGTTGTGTTTATCTTTGTCAAGCTGGCCCTTGATCATTTTTTCAGTCGTGACAAAAACTGCGTCAATAATACGATCCTTCAGAACTTCGTTCGCCTTGTCGAGCTCGATAGCAATATCTCGTTCGGCTTTCTGCCGCATTTCCACGGTTTCTTTCCGCGCTTCCTCTTTGATCACGGACGCCAGGGCCTCTGCCTCGCGCGCGGCCTCCTGGATTTTTTCGCGGCGAAGCACCTCGATTTTCTCAAGCTCCTGGTCGTACTGCTTCTTCTTTGCCTCGACGTCCGCCTGACCCTGTTCGATCTCGGCGAATGAATTGGCGATTTTCTCGCGGCGGTTCTCGACGAATCCCAGTATCGCCGACCAGGCGTACTTCTTGAGAAGCCACAGCGTGATAAGGAAGCCGATGACGTGGGTTACGATCTGTGCCCAGTCGATATTCATAGAAGCTCCTTGCCGGATCCGACCGTCCGGGTGCTGCGTCCGGCCGGTGCGTTCGTGCGGGAAGACGATTTAGTTCGCGCCGATCTTGCCCTGGAGCAAGAACATCGTGACGAGTGCGTAGATCGTGAGCGCCTCAATGAGCGCCGCACCGATAATCATCGCTGTTTGAATCTTGCCGTACGCTTCCGGCTGACGGCCGATGGCTTCCATTGCGGAGCCGACTGCATTCCCGAGACCGATACCACTACCGATCGCCGCGAGACCGATTCCCAGCGGAAGTGATAGCGCCAACATCGCTTGATAGTCCATCAGTGATCCCTCCTTAGGGGGTTAGTGTTCCTCTTCGTGAGGAAGCATCATCGAAAAATAGATAGTGCTCAACAGCATGAACACCAGGGCTTGAATAAGACTCGTCAAAAGAGCGAGAAAGACGAACGGGACCTGAAACGGTATCCCGATCGGCAGATTCGAAAAACTCATCACCATTACGCCAAGCGATACGAAAATAAGAATCAAAACGTCTTCGCCGGTGACGTTGCCAAACAAGCGGAGCGCGAGGCTCATCGGCTTCGCAAGCTCGCCGATCAAATGGATAGGGAGAATCAAAATGACGAGCCCCCATGCAATCGGCGTGCGAGGCTCGCCCGCCATGTGGTCGAGCCACCTGATGAAGCCCAGCTCGCGGAATCCTGTGTATTGGACGTACACAAAGACGCAGAGCGCCAGTGCAATCGTCTGGTTGATTCCGGCTGTCGGTGATTTCAGAAACGGCACGAGGCCCGAGATATTCATGAAGTAGATATAGAGAAACAGCGTGCCCAGAAACGGGACGAATCTCTTCCCCCGCGGCCCTATTACGCCCACGATGAACTCTGCCAGCCCTTCGACGATCATCTCGATGAAGTTCTGAAACCTGCCCGGAATCAGCGTCATGTTCCGGGAAACGAGACGGGCAATCACGACGAGGAAGAGGGCCGTTCCCAGGGAGAAAATGAGGCCCTCGTACTTGTGGATGAACTCGCCGAACGTCGTCCCGATGATCTCCGAGTAGAGAATCGTCAAAAAATTGGGAAGCTCGTGCTGCGTTTGACCGCCGCTGTCAGTCTCGGCGGTGGCTGCAAGTGCGAAGTAGTGTGTCAG
Organism: bacterium; assembly: GCA_027296025.1. GTDB lineage: Bacteria > Krumholzibacteriota > Krumholzibacteriia > WVZY01 > WVZY01 > JAPUJU01. The sequence goes on along the minus strand of JAPUJU010000352.1, from coordinate 4,835 downwards.
GTTACCAAACATGGCGTTGATCCGCTCTCCGCTGGAAAATCAACGTGCGTCACGGACGCACCGTTTCGGAGATTGCCTTTCTGGCGTTGGCCCGCACGATAGCGAGGCCGAGAACTTTCAGAACGATGACCGCGAGCGGCCACGAAAACCCGAGAACAAGCCCTTTGATCGAGAAAAACCCTGTGCTGAGCAGCAGCGCACCGATTCCGTAAAGCGCGGGGACCTTCACCAGGAACACGAGGGTGACACGAAGCCGATTCGTCGGTCCGGGTGTTGTCACCTGCTTGACGAGGATCTCAATGACAAAAATGTTGGCGAGTGACCACAGGCACCCCAACGCCAGGGAGGCGCCGACCGTGAAGCCCAGGTAGGTGGACGCAACAGAAAACAATACGAGGCCACTGATTATCGACGTCCTGTGCACCCGTCTGAGAAACTCGAATCCCACGATCACTTCTCACGTTTGTTTTCGCGGTTGGCGATTTTCACGATCCTCGCGATCTGAACGCCTGCCGCAGCAAATCCGAAAATCAAAAAGACGATACTCAGAACTGTATCGGTTCCAAATCTGCGATCGAGAAATCGCCCGATGAAGAATCCGATCAAGGGCGCTGCCACCAGCAAAGGGGGGATCGTCGTTAGCAATCCCGCCTGGCGAAGCGCCGCGTAACGTTCCTCTTTTTTCTTTTGTTGCAAACAATCAGGGTCGGGAAACCGGGAATGCGCAAGCTTTCTTCTCGCCCGGAGCGTCTCCACACGGTTGCGACGCCGGGAATTATCCGCCGACCTTAGGTGAAAAGATTATCAAAGTCAACCCCGACATTGACAACCTATGTGAATCTTTTCTCAAAGTCAAAACGTTTTTGACAGGAAGAGTAAATCCATCGCATCCGAAACGCGATTTTGATAACTGACATCAAATCAAAAGGTTATGGGCTCATTGGCGATCAGCGCACGAGGAGGCTTTTCTGCTCAAATGTCCGATTTTCGACGGTCATGCGAACGAAATAGACCCCCGCTGGGACCCGGTTTCCGGCCGTGTCACGCCCGTTCCAGACGACCTGACCGGGGCCGGCCGCGCGGAAGCCGGAGGTGAGCACGGCGACCAGAGCCCCTCGCACATTGAAAACGCGGATATCGACCTCGCCCTCCTTGTCGAGTTGATACGGAAGAGTGGTCTCGCTCACGAACGGGTTCGGGTAACCTGAACCGAGGCGAGCGGTGCCAAAATTCGGAATGGTCACTGTCGTTCGAAAAAGCGTTTCCAGGTCCGGGTTCTGCACTCCGACAGTGTACGTGTACGTTTCTCCCGGTTGGACGGTGGGATCGGTGAACCGGTAGCGTGCGCGACCGGACTTTTCGGCGATGAGGTCCATTTGAGTGCCGACGGCGGCACTGTGCACGGAGCGTCGAAGCGTGAAGAGTGACGGGTTGAGGTCATCGATCAGCTCCCAGGTGATTTGCGCCGTGCGTTCGTCAGCGAAGCCGGCATACGAGACGAGGCGTGTCGGTGTGATGACCGTGCTGCCCAGAATGACGGCGGCCTTCCCGACGTCGACATCGCCGTCGACCAGCGCTGTGGCCCCACCCATCAGGAGATCCTCGAACAAATCGCCGTTCATGAGCCCGATGGTGACGGAACTTCCGTAACGCGTTTGCGAAGCATCGCCCCAGACCTGTGTGATACCAGTTTGATCCGCGTTGAGATCGAGCTCGGGTGCAAACACAGACCGCCCGAATACAATGTAAACCTTACCCGCTTCCGGAAGCTGCGGCCGCGGCGTGGCTTCCGGTATCCCGATGACGATGTCTCTGAGCCCGTCGACGTTCATGTCGCCAACGCCGAGAACGAGCCCGATCGTCGTTCCGGCCTGCGGTCCGTCGATGCGAGAGACTCCGGTCGGTGCGCCAGCGAGGTCGATCGTATCCGGCCACACGGACATTCCCGCGATCACGTATACCGAGCCCGCCCGGTTGCGCGACAGCGGGGAGGCGTCGGGTGCGCCTATGAGAAGGTCCCTGTGTTCGGAGCCGGTCACGTTGCCCCCGGAAAGTCCGCTACCGAGTAGTCCATTCGCATCCCGGCCGATGATACGCACAAAACCGCCCGTGGCCCCCTGCGTCTCTAGCGTACTGTCCTCGAGCGACGTGCCGCCGGCGAAGAGGTATGTCACTCCAAGCGATAATTCGGCCTGCGGCGCCCCGACAACGATATCGTCAAAACTGTCATCATTGGTGTCGACGAGATGACACGCGGTGCCGAACACATCGTTCGCACGTTCTCCGTGGATCTCCGTAATGCCGGTCGCCGAGGCCAGGTCGATGACGGCCGGGGGAGAGGATGACCCGAATACGACGTAGGCTTTGCCGGCGCTGAACCCGGAAGGCGGGCTCGCGTTCGGGGCTCCGGCGAGCAGGTCATCGTACATGTCGTTGTCGACGTTGCCCGACGAGAGGGAACTGCCCAGTTTCTCGAACGGGGCGGGACCCAGAATCGTGGTTACGTTGGCAGGCGGCGTTTCCAGGTCGGTCGAGTCCACCGGAGTGTCGCTGCCAAAAACAATATAGACCGTGCCGGCTCTCGATCCCCCGGCATGACTCGCCGTCGGGACCCCGACCGCAACGTCGTCGCGGCCGTCCCCGTTGAAGTCCCCGCACGTGATGTGGTTTCCGATCCGGGCCGCGAACATCTCGTCAGGGCCGAAGATGATGAGTACGTCGTCTCGATCCTCTGACAGATCAACGGTCGCCGGCAGAGTGTCGGCTCCGAGAATGACATAGATAACCCCGCACGCAGATCGCCCCATGTAGGTGAACCCCGGGGAGCCAACAACAACGTCGTTTCGGCCGTCGCCGTTGAAGTCGCACAGCTCCACGGTCTGCCCGGTGCCATCACCCGCGTTCGCTCCGGCGAACGTGTAGTCAGGGTCTTCGGTGCTCAGATCAATGACCTTGTAGAGCGGCGAGAAGACCGAGGCAAGAACAAGAGCGCCGCACGTTGCGATCAGTACGTATCCGGTTCGATTCGTCAAACGGATTCTCCTAGAGAGTTAGTTGGATCCATCTTCTTTGCGTGAGAACTGCGTTTTGTTTTCCTCAGATGTCCCCTTGCGCAGTGCTTCCAGATCCCTTTGTAACGTTTCGATTTGACGGCTGAGCCGGCGGATTTCGCTCCGCATCTTTTCGGCCGAAGCGACGCCCGTCTGTTTCGCTTCGAGCCGCTCGATGGCCTTTTTCGCGCGTGCTCGGATTGATCCGACCGGATCCGTGCGGGACAACTGCTCCAGTGCGGGGATGGCGCTCGCCTCCCCGAGCGTGTCCAGCGCAGCAACGGTCGCTTTTCGGGTCTTTCGATACCAGTCATCCAACATGGCGCTGAGGTTTTTCGCGGCTCTTTTGCGGTCGCGCGGGTTATCTGACGCAGCCGCTAATTTTGCATATGCGCTGATCGCTTCGTGACGCACGTACCGCCGGTTGCCCTGTTCGGCCATGCGCCGCACCTCCTCGATATTCCCCGTGGCTTCGAGCGCGACGAGTCCTCGCAGGCCGGCAACGCGCACCTGATCCGTATAGTCCGACTTCTGTTTCAGCGCCTCGAGGCATGCTTTCCTGGCCTGGGGAGAATCCATTGCGACGAGACTCTTCACGGATTCGGCTCGAACCTGATATGCGTAATCATTTCGCAGCCGGTCGAGGAGCACGCGGTCCACGTCTTTGTCCGTCGTCAGATTTCCCATGCCCTTGGCGATGGCGAGTCTCACGCGGGCATCCTCGGCGCCCAGTCCTTCCATCAACGCCGCCTGGGATTCGATGGTGTTCACGTGTCCGAGGGCGATAGCGGCTTCGCGTCGAAGCCCCCAGAATTCGTTCGACATCATGATCCCTCGAAGCGTCTCGACGATTTCGGCCTCGGGGCGTTTCCGCGCCAGGTCACGGCACGCGTTGATTCGCGACATCGTGTCCGCGTGCTTTGCCTGGTAGATGAGAGTTTTCACGCTTTTTTCATGGTCCATGGTCTTCAGCGTCCAGTCCCCCTTGTCGACGATAACCATCCTCGGGCGCGATGGCAGGGAAAAGTAGAAATCCTGGCTCGCCTCATCGATGGCAACACGGTGCAGCTCCGTCTTTTCGTCGCACGTAATCTCGATATCCATCGGTAGACGGAAGAGCGGAGTCAGACGCGTGATTTCCTGTGTCTGCGCAACGGTGATGCGAAGACGATTGTTGTCGTCGTCCCAGTATTCAGTCACGCGAAGCTTCGGATGTCCCGCGAGATAACACCACTGCTCGAAAAACCAGTCCATGTTTTCGCCCGTCGTCTCCCGTACGACTTTCATGAAGTCGCTTGTTTCCGCCACCTGGTACTTGTGCTTCTCGCCGTATACGCGGATCGTCTCTCGAAATAGCTCGTCTCCTACGAGAAAGCGCAGCATGTGCAAAACGCCCTGACCCTTCGTGTAAACGTTGGCGCTGTTTTTCGAGCCCTTGCGGTTGTAGAAGTCGACGACGATTGGACGGGCGTCCTTCTCGTCCTTCGCGATGGTCTTTCGGTAGCGCTCGTCGACCTCGTAGCGAAAAGCGTCGTCTCCCTCGTGGTATCCCCGGTAGAGCTGCTGAAAGTACGTTGCGAATCCCTCGTTGAGCCACAGGTGTGACCACTCCGCGCACGTCACCATGTCACCCCACCACATGTGAGCGAGTTCGTGAGCGACGAGGCCCTGCTGAGTTTTTGTAACCCCCATGTGGTCGTCGTAGAGCATGCGCTTGTTCATCACGGTCGCCGTGGTGTTCTCCATCCCGCCGTAGATGAAGTTCTGTACGGTCACCTGTGCGTA
>JAPUJU010000351.1 GCA_027296025.1 bacterium | reverse complement strand
AGCGGCGCGTTGTTTATGTGACGGACCGATCGAGCGCCGCACCGATTCTTCACCCGTGGATCGTGACCGGGAGCGTGTACGATTCGACATCGTGGCACGAGGCCCAACCGCTTCGCATGCAGAAGAAGATCCAACCGTACGAGTGGGGAACCAAGTTGGGTTTTGGAATTGCCGGAAATGGGAGCCGCTACTTGACGTCGGGATGGAGCACGACGTCGGGAACTGTGCATTGGAACGACGGGAAGTCGGCGGAGATGAGGTTCAAGATCAAGCGGCCGGACAGGGAAGTTCACCTGTCAATGGTATTTTTTCCTCACGTGACTCCGGGGGTGTGGGACAGACAGCGTGTGCGAATGAAGATCAACGGTGTCGGTGTCCGGGAGGTCACATGCGCGGTCAAGGAATCACAAAAAAGTGATCTGACGATTCCGCCGATTGTCTTTCAGGACAACATGATGGTAATTTCGTTCGAGTTTCCCGATGCGGTGTCACAGGCGACGCTGGGAACAGGTCGGGACACCCGGGTTCAGGCGATCGGAATGTACATGTTCGAGGCGACCCTCGTGGAGCCGGGAGGCGGGAAGTGAGGAGCGGATCAGTCCCTGCGGCGCATGTGATAGAGGGTGCGCTCGGAGTCGTCGATCGGTTTGGAAGAGAGGATATGAAAGCGCTCTCCAAAACGTTGCTCGAAACCCGCCTGGTGATACTCCTCAAAGACATCTTCACGCGTTGCGAGTAGCCGCTGCACTTGCGAGTCTTCTTTCGGCACGAATTCAACGATGAGATCGCGCCCCACGCCGGCGAAAAAACTCGCCAGCACCTCGAGCGGGACGTTGTTCGAGATGGCAAGATGATGAATCAGCGCAAGCGCCATCACCAGGTCGACCGGCCCCCTCTGCAGGAGAGACATACGTTCGTTGTTGTTCCAGCCGATCGCCGGGCTCGGGTTCGTCAGATCGAGTATCAAGGGCAGGAGGGAAGGTCCACGGTTTGTCTTAACGGCCTGGTAGTTTCTCTCGACGGCGACCGGGTCCACGTCAAACGCTACCGTAATGACACCGCGTTCGGCCGCGAGCCTGCTGAACTCGCCAGTGTTTGCGCCCAGATCCCACGCCATTCTTGGCGAAATTGAATCGATGTATGCGCCGACAAAGTTGGCCTTCTGTTTCAGCGCGTCGTCCGTATAGTTCGTGTCACTGTAGTAGTTACTCCATTCTGTTTTCGGAAGCCGCCATTTGAGCTTCCGTGTGGTCGAAAAAAGTCCCTCCAGCAGCCCGAGGTAGGCCGTCCGGGATATTTTCCTGCGGGGCTTCACCGAAACGCCCGCGTACCGGCGCTGGGCGTTTGCATGCAGATGGATGTGCGTGAGGAGGCCGAAGTTGAAACGTGTCCGTACTGGAAGCAGCCGGCTCGCCAGATCCAGGGGAACCCCATCGATGTTGGTGCGCAAGAGTTCGCTCAGTCGCACGTCCCGGTGCGCCATCAGGGCGAGCGGCGCAAGAAAGTGCTGACAGAACTGCCGGTACGCAACCCACGGTTCTCCCTCGCGGTAGGTTTCGAACGACAAAGTATCGATGAGGATCGGTTTTCCCTCCACGAACTGGATGTTGTACGCGTTCGCGTCCTTGAGTGCCATGCCGTGCTCGATCGACAGTTTGTGAATCTCCAGCGTGAGTAATGCCGCATCCTTCAGCTGGCTGAAACACCATTCGTACGGGTAGGAGATAAACGGGATCACGTCGGGCCGAATGACCTTGTAGGCGAGATACTCATCCGCAAAGTCATCCTCCGTATGGGAATGTGCGACGAGCATCCCACGGTCTACCAGCGTATCGTATAGCCCGCTGTCAATCAGGCGGTCGTAGTGCAGCCGATACGAGTTGTTGATCTGCCGGAAGATCGTTCCGTTGTGGACGAACAAATGACCGCTCGGATCACGAAAAGAGCTGGGAAGGCGGTCCCCGCCGGGCATGTCTATCTACCTTTGGATTTTCTGGAGAATAAGCCACCGAAAAAAGCGCGGATGCGGAACCAGAATGCCTTGATGGCAAATGCGGCCCCGAGCAGAACCCCGAGAATGATCTGCAGCATGTAGCTGCCGGTACCAGGATCGAGGTACGCGTACGCGTCATTGGGTGCGATTACAAAAAGGGTCGCAACTAAAAGAGAGGATCCTGTTAGATGTGTGAGATTCATGGACCTCGGAGGTGTGTTAAATCGGTGTATGCTAACGGTGAATATTCCATTAAAGTGTATCAAATCAGCGGGTTCAGGACGAGAAAAATCGATCGTCACCTTCGGTTGTTGAGGGCTGTCGCTTGCGCCGGATAGCAAGGTGCATCCGGGAGCCGGGCGAAATAATGAGTTGAATAAATCCACGCGGGTAGTGTAGATAACACAAGAAGATCTAACGATGGAGGTGCCAAGATGGCCTCGCGGAAATTCAAGCCAAGCCCGCGCTACCGCAGCAAACTCACACTGAACATCACGCTCGTGGCGCTGCTCATTCTTGCATTTGGCATGTTCATGGCTTGGGTGATCGGGCACGAAGAGGATGGGGAAGCTGGCACGACCGTTGGCATGATTGCGCTCGGGATCAACGTTGCCTGGTGGTTGATCGCGATGGCGCTTGTTGGTCCGTACTACCGGAGCCTCCGCTATGAGATCTGTGAGGACGAGGTTGTTGTTCACGTCGGGATATGGACAAAGTCGGTCAAACACGTTCCGTTTCGCACCGTCACAAATATTGTAATCAACCGCGATATTTTCGACCGCTGGTTCTTCAATACTGGATCGCTCAACATTCAGACGGCGGGGATGAGTGGCACAAAGGGCGCCGAGGAAAAGCTCGTCGGACTGCCCAACGTTCACGAAATCTACGATCTGGTGGTGGCGGAACTGCGTCGGTTCCGCGGCGGTATGTCTCCGACGGCGGCAGATGTCGAGGAAGTCGGTACAGGAAGTTCGCAGAAAGTGTTACGCGAGATCCTTTACGAGATTAAAGCCATTCGTACCGAGAAAGGGAGTGGCTGAATCTGCTCTCACAATTTGCGTGAAAACGGGCGGCCCTTTGGGCCGTCCGTTTTGTGTTAATCCCTGATCGCTACTGCGGGTTTGCAGTAGACACGATATCTGCGGGTGGTTAGTGTGGCAGGACAACGTGTTCCGCGCGGCGAGTGTTTGACGTAAGTACGAGGCGGGCAAACAGTTGGTGTTCTTTTCACTTCGGTCACGGGGAGAGAGATGAGCGAATCGTTTTTGAAGCGAATCAAGATCCCTCACGTCTTTGCGCTGTTGACCGGAGTTATCCTGTTCTGCAGCATCTCGACCTACTTCACCCCGTCGGGGTCCTACGAACGAGAAGAACGCACCTATGGCGAACTAACCCGCACAGTTGTGCTCCCCGGAACGTACCAGACACTTCCCAAACATTTTTCGGCAAAAGGCATGCTGATCGGGGACGACGTGGACGGGAAGGCCACGCCGGTCAGCGCTCTCGGGTTTCTATCCGCCATTCCGAGAGGAATGGAAGCAGCAGCCGATATCATTTTTTTCATCTTTATCATTGGCGGCATCTTCGGAATTCTGCAACGCACGGGCACGATCAGCGCGGGGCTTCACAAGCTGCTGGACCGATTTGGGAAGTCCGGTCCGATCCTGACGATTCTCATAATGACCGCTGTCGGGATCGGCGGGTCGACACTCGGAATGGGGGAAGAGTTCATTCCCCTTGTACCCGTTTTTCTGATCGTGTCGAAGCAGCTAGGCTACGACCGCATCTTCGGACTCGCGCTCGTCATGCTGGCTGCCGACGTAGGGTTTGCGGCGGCGACCACGAATCCGTTTACTGTACAAATCGCCCAGGGAATCGCCGAGGTTCCGCTGGGAAGCGGGATCCAGCTGAGGGTCGTGTTTTTCGTCATCTGTCTGTCATGGACGATTCTCTACGTGTTGCGCTACGGCGCCAGGGTAAAGAAGGACCCGTCGAAGTCCCTGATGCCTGACGATGATTTCTCGCTGTCCGAGCACGATCACCAGAAGGTGACCATGACCAGGGGGCACGTGTGGATCGTGATTTCGAGCGTCGTTATTTTCGCTGGAATCCTCTACGCAGTTCAAAGGATGGGATGGTGGCTCCCTGAGATGGCCGGCGGTTTCATTCTCATGGGCATCGTCGCTGCGGTGATCGCAAAACTCTCGGTTGCCGAGACCACGAAGGCGTTCATCAAAGGGGCGGAGGATATGGTCGTCGCTGCGCTCGTCGTGGGGTTTGCGAAGGGGATTCAGGTCGTGCTGATGGACGGACAGATTATGGACACGGTGATCTACTCCGCCGCGACCGCGCTCGAGCAGTTCCCGCGTATCGTCGCCGCCGAGGGGATGCTCCTGTTTCAAACGGTATTGAACTTCTTTATCCCGTCGGGTTCCGGTCAGGCGGCTGTAACGATGCCGCTCATGACCCCGCTCGCCGACGTGCTGGGGCTGACGCGGCAGACCGCTGTACTGGCCTTCACGTGTGGAGATGGTTTCTCGAATACGATTATCCCGACGTCCGGTGTTCTTATGGCGATGCTGAGTCTGGCGGGTATTCCGTATCAGAAGTGGGCTCGATTCGTACTGCCACTGTTCCTTCAACTGATGCTGATCTCGGCGGTGTTCCTCGCGATCGCCGTGGCGATAAACTATCAATGAGAGCGGCCGAACCGAAACCCGCGTCCAACCTTCCGTATGTTCCGCTGATTCTCGTTTTTGCCCTGCTCGTCGCCGGCGCGTTCCTTCCGGACAAACGTCTGTGGGGGATCAATCACCTCTCCTTCTATCCGATGCCCGTGCGACTGGCGCTGATTGCGCTCTCCGGCGTCTGTTTTGTGCCGGCTGTCGGCCGGTGGATCAGCGGCTTCTGTGAGCGAGGTGCTGAGCGGCTGTCCGTGGCCACGCCGCTTTCTACCGTCGCAGGTGTCGGAGTGGTGGCGTTCACGACTTTCGTAGTGTTCCATGCGTCCACATTGCTGCTCGGTGACGGGATGCTGACCGTGAACAGCCTTCGCCTCGGGATCGAGAACGAGTTCAGCGTTGGGCAGTTCACGAATATTGTCGTTCGCACCGAACATATTTCCCCCGGCACCGACATCGCAAACTTCATCGCTGCACGGATGGGGCACGCCGTCGGACTTGGTCCGATATGGTCGGTGCGGATCCTGAACGCGTTGATCGGTGTATTGTTTGTTTTTGGGATAATCTACTACGGAGCCAAGGGCAACGATCCGCCCGTAGTTCGCGGTGTCGTGATGGCGTTTGTGCTGACCGGTGGATTCGTTCAATTATTTTTCGGGTACATCGAACAATATACGCCGCTTGCTCTGGGCGGCGTGGTGTTCCTTCTGATCGGCATGGCGAACGCCGCGAACGGCAGGCGGATTGGTCTGGCGATGGTGGTGGTCGTGATCTCGATTGTCATGCATGTATTCGCCGTTCTATTTCTGCCGGCATTGCTTTTTCTGGTTATTGCAACAAGGCAGCGATCGCGGGGCACGATCCGTATTCTTCCAGCGCTCATATGCGGCCTTTTTGTCGTGTTGGCAGCAATTTCGCTACGAGTGCCACTGGTTCAGCGGTTCATCATCACGAACCCGGGTAATGCGGACTACGGCATCCTCTCTGTCGCTCACCTCGTCGATATTGCGAACCTGCTCCTTCTGGTTCTTCCAGCGCTTCCGGTTGTCGTTGCACTGGCCGTGGCGGATGGGAGGGGTAGCGAGAAGGACAGGAGGGAAAAAACACAATGGGGATTTGCATGGTGCATGCTGGTTCCGGCCCTGGTCTTTCTCCTCGTGTTCAGACCGGAACTCGGAATGGCGCGCGACTGGGATCTTTTCAGCATGACAACCTTCGGTGTGTTCGCGGTCGCTTACGTCATCCTGAAGGGCTCGATCGGCAGGGGACGCCGCGCGCTCCTCGGGACGACCATGGTGCTCAGCGCCGTTCTCGCCGTCGGGTGGTTCGGGGTCAATGCCACGGACTCGAGATCGCTGACCCGCTACGAGAGCATTCTTGCGTACGACCGGACAAAAGTGGGGTACGCGTACGAAGTTCTCTCCCGGTATCACGACCGGCGAGGCAACGTCCAGGCCTACAAGGATGCCGTGAGTACGGCATTCGAGGAATCGGGAAACCTGAGGTACCTGGTGAGCCTGTGCATCTTTTACAAGGAACGCGGGGACGTGGCGAACGCGATCGGCGGCTTGCTCGAAGTGTTGCGGCGCGATCCGGATTATGAGGAGGCGCGCGTCCTGCTTATCCGCACGCTCGAGGATAGCGGCGACCACGAGACGATTCTTCAGGTGGCGCGCGACGGGGCGACGCAGTCGCCGAAGAATCCACTCTACCCGTTTGTTCTGGGGAAAGCGTATCTCGAACTCGGAATGATCGACGACGCGAAGGTTGCGTTTCAAGAGTGCATCAGCTTGAACCCACCGGATGCCATGGTATCCGAGATTGCACGGATTGTGCGGGAAGCGAGTGGGGAACAACCCCCGAAGGACGACTGATCATGCGCGAATCCATGCGGAAACTCATTCAGGCGGCGCTGGCGTGGTCGGTTGTCTGTCTTGTTCTCGGGTTTGTGTGGGCACCGGCGTTGCGCATGCCGCAGTTGTGGGCACTCGTCGGCATCAGTGTGTTCGCGAACATTCTTCAGCCCGCGTACAGTTTCTTCGAGGGACAGCGGGTGCCGGAAGACAGGTGGACAGCAAGGCAGATTGTCTGGACGGTCTATTTGAGCCAGATCGCTGCCCTCTCGGAGCTCGCGCTGCGTCAGCGGGCCAGCCTTCCGATCGACTGGGTGTTCGGCGCATCTCTACTCGCGATGGTCAGCGGGCTTGTCCTCCGAACGTGGGCGGTCCGAACCCTCCGAGATTACTTTACCTGGAATGTTGAAGTCCAAGCAGGACAGCATATTATCCAGACAGGGCCGTATCGGTTCGTTCGTCACCCAAGCTACACCGGCGCACTCCTTATGTTTGTCGGGGGCTGTGTTCTGTTGAACAGCTGGATCGCGGCGGCCTTTGCGGCCGTTGGGCTGACGGCCGCCTTTGTCCGCCGCATTCGCCACGAGGAGCGGCTCCTGAACTCGACGTTTCCCGAATACGCCGAGTATGCGTCGAGAACGGGGAGCCTCTGGCCCCGCCTTTTCTGACGGATTTTTTGAAACTAAATCAATGGTCAAGCCGTCTAACCTGGTAGATGAGAGGGACGGATGTGCCCCCCCCAAGATCGACGACCTGAACGAATCCTGGAGGCAACGGTATGTTGAGAAATGTTTTGTACCTCGTTGTGGCAGGTGCATTCAGCGCCACGCTGGCCGGACCCGCCAGTGCCGAATTCGATACCGGGTACCTGTACGGCCGTGTTATCACGGTCGACGGAACCACGTATCAGGGGGAGATCCGGTGGGGTCGGGAGGAAACCTTTTGGGACGACATGTTCAACACGACGAAAATCGAGAACCCGAATATCGACTATCTTGACGATGACGAACTAGAGTCGATCGAACGCAAGGATCGAAGCTGGTGGGATGATACGTTCAGCTGGGGAAGAGACGACGAACACACGCATCGCTTCGCGGTTCGGTTCGGCGATGTCCGAGCTATCGAAATGGATGGGGACGAGGTGGAGATCGAGTTCAATAACGGCATGAAGATGGCGTTCGAAGGTGGATCGAATGATATCGGCGCGAGTATTATCGTGCTGGACGCAGAGACAGGACGCGTGAAGCTGAAGTGGGATCGCGTCAAGAGAGTCGAGTTCATGAACACGCCCAACCGCCTCGAAGTCAAACTCGGCGATCCGCTCTACGGTACTGTAGAGACACGGCACGGCAGCTTCACAGGGCTCGTTCAGTGGGATCACGAGGAGTGTCTGACCTCGGACGTTCTGGACGGTGACACGCGCGATGGCGACATGTCGATCTCGTTCGGTAACATTGAGTCGATCGAGAAGAAAGGGAAGAATCGCTCGCTCGTCACCCTGCGTTCCGGGCGCAAACTGGAGTTGCGAGGCAGCAACGACGTCAACCATGACAATCGCGGCATCGTTGTGAAGGATCCCGATTTCGGCAAGGTCAAGGTGATGTGGAATGATTTCGAGAAGGTGACGTTCGAGACGAAGAGCCGGACATCCGGCGATTCCTACGGCTCGTACGGGAGCCCGAGAGAGCTCATTGGAAGCGTGCGGACATCGGATGGAGACACCTTCTCGGGAAGGATCGTTTTCGATCTGGATGAAGAGTGGGATTTCGAGATTCTCGATGGTTCACGCGGAGATACGGAGTACATGATTCCATTTCGCTCAGTGGCCCGCATCATCCCGGAGAACCGAAATAGTACCACAGTGGAGCTGAAGAGCGGAAAGACAGTGCGCCTCGAAAACAGCCAGGACGTCACGCGTCACAATGATGGTATCCTCGTGTTCGCGCTCTCCAGGGAGGATGACCCGGTCTATATTCGATGGAAGGACGTGGAGGAAATCACGTTCAACTAGATCGCGACAACTGCTTACAGGCGGGCGCCCTCCGGCGCCCGTTTTTTTTCGCGCCTATGAGAGAGCGATGTATTATAATTCCGTGGATCTGGGCGTTTGAAGGACTTCAGGTCTGGTGCAAGTTTTGTTTGATCCGGTTATGGAGGCTCATAGAATGCGATCGACCGTATTGCCGCTGATGATACTTGTTGTTTTGCTTGCCGGCTGTAGTGGGAAGGACAAGGAAATCCAGCGGATTCTCGACTCTCCCATTGACTACACCTCTCACGTCTCGCCTCATGCTGAGTTCAAGCGTTACGGCACGTGGGACTGGGTTCCCGTGCCGAAGGGCTTGCAGTCCGACCCGAGGGCGTCCGATCCCGATCTCCGGGCGAGGATCGAGGAGGCCGTTACGAAACAGATGGACATTCGCGGGTATCGGAAGACACGGAACGCATCCGATATGATGGTCAACTACCACGTCGCTTTCCAGCGCATCGACAAGGACTACATGAAGCAGTTGTACGACGGGAAGTACCTGCCCGCGTACCGGATGGACTTCAAGGGTTCAGGCAAGGCGAAGGGCGAGTGGGAGGAAGGGTCGATCATCGTTTTCGTGTTCGAGACGAAGACCCAGGAATTGATCTGGCAGAGCTCCGCGAAGGCAGAGATCACCGGCGGGCAGGCACCCGACGACAAGGCGGTTACCCGCCTCAATAATGCCATCCTGAACATGTTTTCCAGTCTGCCCGGCCGACCGGAGTGGGAATCGAGCGGGAAGTAACGATCGGGGCTTCGCGGCATTGCATGCGCGGCCCCGTCATTCTCTACTATCGAAACATGCCCCGACGGGGGCTTACCCATCAACGATGATCCGGAGGAAAATAAATGTTTATTCGAAACGCTGTCGTTGGTGCGCTTGCGGCATTTCTTATTGCCGCGGCGGCGCCGGCAGAATACCAGGGACTCGAGGATGAATTAGGCATGACCGCGGA